>NZ_JBHXEM010000042.1:0-55398 GCF_042724755.1 Kitasatospora sp. NPDC127067
ACCCCTGCTAGTCCGAGGTGCGGCCGCTCCTGGCAACCTTCCGCAGCTAGGCCATCAACGGCACCTGCGGGGAGGGGATTTCACGAGTCGGCGCGGGATTCGCGAGGGCACACGATGCCCGCGCTGCTACGTGTGCGCCCTCATCCACCCTGCGGCGAAGGCGAATCCGCCCGTAGAGGATGCGAGGAAGACGAGGACGAACACCATGGCACTCGCCGGGGTCGATACGCCCTCGGGAATCATGAGGGCGGCGACGGCGGCGACCGCGAGACTCCCGACGACGATCACGCCGGCGGCGGCGACGGCCGCATACCTCTGCGGAGGACGACGACCAGCCGCTCGATGACGTCCGGCCGGGCGGCCCCGAGGTCGATCAGGACGACGCCGGTGGCCTTGGCCGAGCGCCAGTCGATCCCGAGGGACGGGAGTTTCACGTCGGCGGCGTTCAGGACGGCCTGGAGGTCGTCGAGGACGTCGGCCGCGGTGCGACGATCCTCGGCCGTGATCTTGCCGATCATGCTGGTCATCGGGCATCTCACTGTTCGGTGTTCGTGATCCAACGCGCTTCGGCGTCCCACTCGATGCCGCCGTTGAGGGGCCGGAGGTAGGCGCGGCCCTGCTGCCACCCCATGAAGGCGGCCCAGCGGCCGGAGCGGACATCGAAGACCCGCTCGCCGACGGCGGAGGGACGGTAGGGGTTGGTCGGCGGCGCCACCCGCCGCGCGGGCGGCGCCGCGGGGGTCAGGGAGGAGGCGTTCACCCGCGCCTCGGGGACGGAGTCGCCGCACTGCGCGCAGCGGCAGGGCGGAAAGTTCCGCCGCAGAACCAGGCTTTCGACACCCTGATTGTTCGTCATATTCACCGACTAGTCTCTCTCTGTTGCCATCCCCTCACCAAGAGTGTCTGCTCGCGACTAGTATCAGAAGAGCTTCACTTTGACAGCAAGCATTGTGGAAATCGGTGATCACCATGCCTCAGCGGGAACTAGACCCAACCTCATCTCCGAACGCGGCCATCGGCGTTCAGCTGCGACGCTTCCGCAAGGCGAGGGGGCTCACGCAGATCGAGCTCGGACGGCGGACCAACTACAGCGATTCACTCATCTCCATGATCGAGAACGGAGACCGCCCCGCGCCATTGAACCTCGTTCGCCGGTGCGACAAGGAACTCGACACCTGCGAGGCGCTTGAACTCCTGTACTGGACTGCCAAGAGCAGCACCTTGATCGGCGGATTCGTCGCCTTCATCGAGCACGAGCGCAAGGCCACGGCCTTCAAGGTCTACGAGCTGAACGTCATCCCCGGACTGCTCCAGACCCGGGCCTACGCCTCCGCGATCGTCAGCGCCGAGGCCCGACGGGGCGAGATCCCCGAAGACAAGGTCAGCGAACGCGTCAATGTCCGGATGGCGCGCCAAGCCGTGCTCTACCAGGAACCCGCCCCCTCGATCCGCATCGTCATGGAAGAGAGCTGCCTGCGGCCCGTCGGTGGCCCCTTCGTCATGGCCGAACAGCTTCGCCGGCTGGAGAATGTCGCCGGCCTTCCGCACGTCATGCTGCAGATCGCGCCGTCCAGCCTCGGCGAGAACCTCCCGTCGCTCCTGCCGTTCACGCTGCTCACCTCCCCGAGCGGGGCGTGGATGGCCTACCTCGAAACCATCCAACGGGGCTACGTGGAGCGAGAGAACCAGGACAACATCCACTCCCTCGCAAGGACTTACGATTGGCTCCAGGTCCAAGCCCTCTCATGTGCGGACTCGCTTGCCCTCATCCGCACGCGTCTCAAGGAGTTCCACGCCATGTTCCCCATCGCGGCCTCCAAGCCCGTCTCCTGGCTGAAGTCCTCGTACAGCAGTGGCGGCGGCAACTGCATCGAGGTCGCACCGGGCCACCCCGGCATCCTCCCTGTGCGGGACAGCAAGGACCCCGACGGCCCTCAGCTCGACTTCGGCATCGACGCCTGGCGGTCCTTCATCGCCGGCATCAAGTCCGGTGAGTTCGGAACCGCCTGAGAGGAGCTAGCAGAACGGTGGTGTCCAAGTCCGCTCATGCTGAACGTGGGCATCCGATGGAGTGGCTGCCTCAGAAGCTCGCCGTCGACCCGGATATCACCTGCTGGCACTGGCTACGGACTGGCACAAGGCCGGGATCTAAGGCCAGCTGCACCAGGTGCTGCTGACCGAGTTGCACCGAGCCGGCGAGCCGGACTCGTTGCGGACGGTACACAGGAACTCGCCCTGCCAGGCCCGCCGCAGGCCAATCACGGTCGGACCCGATCAATCGCCCGACCGGACTCGGGAGCGGTACGTGATCACCGACAGTCGCAGCACACTACCGGCCATCACCGTGACCTGCGGCAACCGCCACGACACCACCAAGCCCCAGCGGCGCCTGGACGTCCCACAGCATTCGGCAGTACCTGTCGTAGCCGCAGGCGCACGCCGCAGTGTGCCGCACGACTCTGGCCTCGAAGCCGTACGGCGCCTCGTCGAGCAGATCAACACCCTGCTCATCTACTGGACATCCGTCAGGCATTTCTCAAACTGGCCTAACGTCATCACATTCCGACGCATCCAAGTCTTACGCCAGGCCCTCTAGGCATCTGGCCACGCGAATCATCATCCACCGCGTGTCAATCTTTACCTCGACATCGAATGAAGGAGCAGCGTTGACGCCCGAAGGTGCCGAAAGATCCCCCAACGCTCCACGGACAGTCCATAACGACATGTCCGGGACGGTTTCCGGCCCGATGGTTCAGGCATCGGAGATCGGCAACATCACGATCAATTACAATGCGACACCACCTCCACTTGATTCAACATCCAAGCGAGACGCAATTGAAGACGCCTGCTCCAGTTACTTTGAACCCGTCCCCAGATCTCTAGATCTAATTACCTCGATGACTTTGCGCCGACCGCCGGCCTGGGAGTATCTCATTTATGTTGGACATTTGCACATTGGAATAAAGGAGCTGGAACCGAGATGGTTTGACTATAGCCTTGGATACAGATCAACCGGTCCCACCTTCACCAATGTAGAAGATTTGTCCAATCATATATCTGCAGCATTCCACGAGGCAGCAGACATCGCCCATCGGGTGGAAGTATGGCTCTCCCCCGACGCCCAGGAGAGGGCCTTCGGCGCACCAGGGGAACCAGGCAACCCGGTTCTGATCGAGCACCTCGCACGGCGGCTGGTCGGCACCTACGGGAGCCTGATCGAGTGGTCCGTGTCAGTGAGATCCATAAGCGCTCCTGAGAATCTCTCCCGGATTGTCGATGCAGCTGCAAAATTTGTCGATAAGTCCATTCGAGAATTCCGGACTTTCATCGCCGACCTACTGGCGAGGCTTGACCAGCTCTCCACCCTCGGGCCAATGGCGCCAACGGAACCAATATCCTTGGACTTCTCTTACGTAATGGATATTGATCCTGGGGTAGTCAAGGACTTTCAGGCGGAGCTAAAGCGAGCAAAACGACGCCAACGCCGGTGGTTCTGACGCCACTAAGGACCCCGACGGCCCTCAGCTCGCCTTCGACATGGACGCCTGACGGTCCTTCGTCGCCGGCATCAAGTCCGGTGATTTCGGCAGCATCTGAGAAGTGGTGGCGGAGTGGGCCTCGCCCGCTCCGGGTGAGGCCCACTCCGCCCGCTCACCCCGCCGCAGGCCTCGTCAGGCGGCGCACCAGAGTGACCAGCGCCTCCCGGTCCGCCACCGGGTCGGTCGCGCCGGAGAGGAGCAGCCGCACCATCTGCGGGAGCGTGAACCACGCGTTCACCAGGCCGATCACCGCGAACATCAGCCGTCCCGGATCCACGTCGTCGGCCAGCTCGCCCGCCCGCTGCGCGGCCGCGAGGACGGCGACCTTCTCCCCGTAGTGCGCGGTGCGTTCGGGCTCCGCCGCCAGCGCCTCGGACTCCGTGCCGCGCTGCAGCCCTTCCCAGGCCAGCAGGCGCGAGAAGTGCGGGTTGGCCGAGTGGTAGTCGAAGACGCGTCCGGCGTAGTCGCCGAGCTCCAGTTCCAGCCCCGGCACCGGGGCGAGCGGCACCGCTTCGGCCAGCTTGCCGAGTTCGGACGCCAGCACCGCGGCGAAGAGCTGGTCCTTGCTGCCGAAGTACTGGTAGATCCGCTCCTTGTTCACTCCCGCCCGGGTGGCGACGCGGGCGATCCGGGCGCCGTCCGGGCCGAATTCGGCGAACTCCTCGACGGCGGCGTCGAGGAGGAGTTGCTGCGTGCGTGCGGTGTCCCAGGCCATGGCACCACCGTAGCGCAAATCTCCAACCAAAGGGTTGGACATCTGCGTGCGCGCCTGCCAAACTCCAACCGACGGGTTGGAGTTTGGAGCATCCAGAGCGTCCAGCCGCTCGCTCACGGGAGGAAACCGCCTTGAACACCGACAACATCACCGCATCGGCCCCCGCAGCCCCGTCCGTGCACCGCCGGGCACTGCTCACCTGGCTCGCCGTCTACCCGACCATCACCGCCGCCTTCGCCCTGCTCGGCCCCCACCTCGGACGCCTGCCACTGGTACTGCGGACCCTGGTCATGACCGGTCTCGTCGTCCCGGTCGTCGTCTACGCGCTACTGCCCCTGCTGCTCAAGGCGGAGAAGAAGCTCACCCACCGCCCCGGCCGACGGAGGTAGCGAGCACCCGGAACCACGGCAGCCACCGCACCGCTCCGGACGCCGAGCCCCGGGCGCCGAGCCCCGGGCGCAGGCCACCGCCCGAGGGCGCCACCGCTCAGCGGCCCTGCGCGACCAGGAAGCGGCCGGAGCGCCAGTGCAGCCTCGCCGGGCCGCCGGTGGGCCAGTCGTGGTTCAGGTGGCGGCGGCCGCGGCCGAGGGCGCCGAGGCCCTGGGGCCGCAGCGTTCCACTCCTCAGGCCGCTCGCCTCGACGGCCGTCACCGGCATGATCGTCACGTACTGGGCGTCGTCCCCGCCCATCCAGTCGACGACCTCGGTGAAGATCCACACGAACTGCTGCGAACAGTCCAGGCAGCGCCGCAGGTTGACCGCGAAGCGCGAGCCGCCCACCACCTCCGCCTCGTGTTCGAAGCCCTCCCGCTGCCGGCCCCACACGGCCCGCTCGTCCTCGCCGTAGCACTTCGCGCAGCCGAACTCCGCCATCGGCCTTCCCATCGGTCGACTCCCTGTTCCGCGAGGTCCCGTGTCGCGGCCCATGATGCCCGCAGGGCCCCGGGGGCCGGCCGGGCAGTTCACCCGACCGGGGAACAATTCATGGACCGTTCCCGCACCGTTCGCGCCTCAGGGCGGACACCCGGACGGCCGGTTGACGCCCCGAGGCCCGGCACGGGCTTCGGACCGCGCACCTCGAAGTCCGCACCGAAGGCCCTCGCGCCCGAACGGCCGTCGCATCGGAAGGTGACGCGTACATGTCCCAGATTTCTGGGATTCTCCTCGCCCACCCGCCTCGCACAGAATCGGCTTCAGGCCCTCCGGTGAGAGCGGAGGCCCGCCAAGTCACCCATCTGAAACAGGAGTTGATCAACGATGACACACTCCTTCAAGCGCGCCGGTGCCGTCCTCGCGGCGGCGGCGATCTCGCTGTCCCTGTCCGGTACGGCCACGGCCGTCGCCCAGCCCGCGGCGGTCGGCGGCTCGGCCCGGAACTGCGTGGTGAGCGCGGAGGGCGGGCAGTCCAAGTGCTTCGGAACCTACCGGGAGGCCATCAAGTTCGCCACCGGCGGGCGGGTCGCCGACGCTCCGTTGACCGCCGCCGCGGCCGCCCGGGACACCGAGTTCACCGAGGAGCTGAACGGTTCGACCGGCCTCTCCAGCCTGGTCGTCCTGGGGACGATCTACCAGGACTTCTTCTTCGAGGGCGAGTCCGTGACCTTCACCGGCCCCCACGGCTGCTACAACGGCAACAGCGCCGACTACTCCTTCGACATCCCCGCCCCGCTCACCAACCACGTGTACTCGCTGCGCCCGTACGCCAACTGCTGGTTCAACCTGTTCACCGGCGTCCAGGCCACCGGCTACGCCAGCCCCAGCTACAAGGGTGAGACCGTCTCGGTGGACGAGGCCTGGCGGACCCACTCCAGGTCGCTGACGCTCGGCTGAGCGACGGCCCTGACCCCCGCACCCCACCCCGCTCGGCGCGCCCCCTCCTCGGAGGCCGCCGGGGGGAGCAGGGTCAGGGCAGGGGGCGGCCGGCCGGAGTTCCGGCCCGCCGCCCCCTCAGTCGGTCTCCAGCAGGACCGCCGGGAGCGCGCCGTCCAGCACCAGGGCCCGTGGCAGGTTGAGGCCGAAGTGGCGGCCGAGCACCTCCAGGCAGGTGCGGTGGAGGTCGTCGTTCTCCCGGTCGTGGTCGGGCAGCCCGGCGGCGGCCAGTTCGGCCGTCAGGGCGGCGACGGTGGCGGGCTCGCCCCGGACGCCGTCGGGGCCCCAGCCGGCGTCCAGGTGGAGGTTGAGGAAGCAGGTCTCCCGGCCGTCCCGGTAGCCGTGGAAGAACGGCGGCACCGGCTTGCCGTTCTCCTCCTCGAACTCCAGGTGGTAGACCTCGGCGCCGCCGCGCGAGACGGACGGCGACACACTCAGCTCGCCCTGCCAGTAGCCGTACACCACCGCGAAGGCGAGGTCGCCGCTGCGCCCGTGGTGCAGCCCGATGTCCTCGACGTCGCCGGGGAATTCGAGTTCGTGCTCCTCGACCAGGTCGTCCGCCGTGAGTTCGCCGAGCGGGCGCACGGTGCACCCCGGGAGTTCCTCGGCGATCCGGGCCACGAGCTCCTCGGGCTCCAGGCCGCGGGCCAGGACCACGCTGTAGCCGCCGAAGGCGATCGACTGGGGTTCGGCCAGCCAGGTGAGTGAGTCCGTCATGGTGATCATCATGGCGCACGGGTCAACCGTTCGGTATTCCGAACGGCCGGGCAGCGCGGCCGAACCCGTTCCGCCCGCTCAGTGCCAGAGTCCCCACGAGGCCGGCCGGACCGGTTCCGCGAGGTGGCCGTGCTGCTCGGCCCGGTACTGCAGCACCAGCACCGAGCGGACCTGTTCGCCGTCCAGCGCGGTGTAGGCGTGCGGCAGCGCCGCGTCGAAGCCGATGTAGTCGCCGGGGCCGAGTTCGATCTCGCGCCCGTCGACCCGCACGCCCAGCCGGCCGGTCTGGACCATGGTGTGCTCGGTACCGGTGTGCCCCCCGGACTCCTGGGCGGATCCGGTGCGCACCACCTGGTCGTACAGCTCGAACACCGCGTCCCCGGACTCGATCCGGCGCAGCGGGCGCAGGTCGACGCCCCGCCCGGTGAGCACCTCGGTCTCGGCCGCGCGCACCACCGTGACCTCGCCGCCCGGCCGGGCCTCGACCAGGTCGGAGATCGGCACGCCGAGCACCCGGGAGAGCCCGAGCACCGTCTCCAGCGTCGGGTTCCCGGCCCCGGACTCCAGCTGGGAGAGCGTCGCCTTCCCGACCCCGGCCTGCCGGGACAGCTCGGACAGCGACAGTCCGCGCTGGGCCCGCACCCGCTTCAGGTTGGCGGCGAGGACGCCCCGGACGGATTCCTCGGCATCGTTCACTCTCGACCTCTTCTCACCCGGCACTGTTCGATATACCGTACGGGACGCACACCGACGGACGGGGAAGCGTAGCGAAGCACCGCGCTTCCCTCACCCTCACCAGGAGACCTCAGTGACCGAGCCCGCCGAGACCGCCGAGACCACCGAGCCCGCCGAGACCATCAAGTACCGGAAGAACGGCCTGACCCGCGGGGTCACGGACGAGCTCGCGGAGAGCATGACGCAGGGCTGGGCCGACACCGAGCGCACCGCCCTGGAGCCCGTCCCCCAGGCCGCGCACACCGCCCGCCGCCGCGCGGAGCTGTCCGCCGCCTTCCCCGGCGAGCTGTTGGTGGTCCCGGCCGGCAACCCCAAGGTCCGGGCCAACGACACCGACTACCCGTTCCGCCCCTCCTCCGACTACGCCTACCTGACCGGCGACCAGTCCCAGGACGGCGTCCTGGTGCTCACCCCGACCGGCGCCGGCGGCCACGAGGCCGTGCTCTACCTGCGCGACCGCTCCCGCGTCGACAACGGCGAGTTCTGGCTGGACGGCCACGGCGAGCTGTGGGACGGCCGCCGCAACAGCCTGACCGAGAGCGAGCGGCTGTTCGGCCTGCCCTGCCGGGACGTGCGCGCCGTCCGCGCGGACCTGCGCGCCGCCACCGGCCCGGCGCGGGTGCTGCGCCGCCACGACGCGGGCGTGGAGGAGGCCCTCGCGGACCGGGCGGTCGCCGAGCGGGACGAGGAGTTCGAGGTCTTCCTGTCCGGGCTGCGCCTGGTCAAGGACGCGTTCGAGATCGAGGAGCTGCGCTTCGCCTGCGCCGCCACCGCCCGCGGCTTCGAGGACGTGGTGCGCGTCCTCGGCACCGACACCGAGACCGCCGAGCGGCTGATCGAGGGCACCTTCTTCGTCCGGGCCCGGGTCGAGGGCAACGACGTGGGCTACAGCACCATCGCCGCGGCCGGCCCGCACGCGACCACCCTGCACTGGGTGCGCAACAGCGGGCACGCCCGGCCCGGCGACCTGCTGCTGCTCGACGCGGGCGTGGAGACCAACCACCTCTACACCGCCGACGTCACCCGCACCCTGCCGGTCAGCGGCCGCTTCACCGAGCTGCAGCGCAAGGTCTACGACGCCGTGTACGCGGCCCAGGAGGCCGGCATCGCGGCCGTGCGGCCGGGCGGGCAGTTCCGCGACTTCCACCACGCCGCCCAGCGCGAGCTCGCCGAGCACCTCACCTCCTGGGGCCTGTTCGGCGACCTGAGCGCGGACAAGGTGTACGAGCTGGGCCTGCACCGCCGCTTCACCCTGGCCGGCACCGGGCACATGCTGGGCATCGACGTCCACGACTGCGCCCACTCCCGCACCGAGGAGCACGTCGACGGCCCGCTCGTGGCGGGCATGGTGCTCACCGTCGAGCCGGGCATCTACTTCCAGGAGAACGACCTGACGGTGCCGGAGGAGTACCGGGGCATCGGGGTGCGGATCGAGGACGACATCCTCGTCACCGAGGACGGCAACGAGAACCTCTCCGCCGGCCTCCCGCGCCGCTCCGACGAGGTCGAGGCCTGGCTGGCCCGCCTGCGCGGCTGAGCGAGGGAGCGGCTGCGCAGCTGAACGGCGAGAGCGGCACCGGGCGCGCCCGGTGCCGCTCTCCGCACAGCCACGGCTTCGGCTTCGGCTTCGGCTTCGACTGCGTCGGCTACTTCAGCTGCGCCAGCGCCTCGGCGACCCGCCGCACCGCCGCCTCGACGTCCTCGGGCATCCGGCTGGTGAAGCAGAGCCGGAAGAAGCCCGGCTCCGCGTTGTGCATGGTCCCGCCGGGCAGCAGGGAGACCTCGGTGGGCTTGGCGGCGAGGTAGCGGAACAGCCACTCCTCGTTCGGATCGAGCCCGTCCGGCCCGATGGCCGGCAGCCCGTTGACGTGCTCGCCGGGCGCGCGCTTGCCCAGGTACCTGCTGAGGTCGAGCCAGAAGAACATCGCGGCGTTGTCGCCGTCCCGGTGGACGTACTCGATCCCGGCGGCGTCCAGGGCGGCCTTGGTCCGGCGGAAGCTCGTGCTCAGGAGCGTGCGGTACTCGCGCATCGCGTACGCCGGGTACGGCTCGCCCTCGACGGTGGTCCTGAGCAGTTCCCCGACGACGTAGGTCTTCAGTGAGTCGAACGGGGTGAACCAGGGCAGTGCGCGGGTCTGCTCGGCCGGGTCGTCGCTGCCGAGCATGGCGCGGTGCACGGCCTCGTTCTTGGAGACGACGAATCCCGTGCGGAAGCCGGACAGCCCGAAGTCCTTGGCGAAGCCCCAGACCACGTGGATCCGGTCGGTATGCCCCTGGTACGCGTCCAGGGCCATCGCGCTGGTGAACGGCGTCGTACCGGTGTCGAGTTGGGAATGACAGTAGATCTCATCGGAAATGATGTGCAGATCGGTGTGCGCGAGCGCCCAGTCGTAGATCTCGTCGAGCAGTTCCTTGGGGTAGTTGACACCCAGCGGGTTGTGCGGATTGGTGAGGACGAGCAGCCGCGGGTTGTGCCCCGCCTCCTTCCGCGCCTCGTAGGCGTTCACGATCAGGTTGAGGGTGAGCCGGTAGCGGTCCTCGCCGTGGGTGGGCAGGTGCACCGGGACGCACTTCAGTTTGGGCCGTTCCTGGAACGACCAGTTGAAGCCCTGCCAGTACGGCGCCGGGATCAGCACCTCGTCCCCCGGCTTGAGCGGCTCGCCGCCCGTCCCCTGCCGCCGCATGAGCCCGAAGGCGATGCACTCCAGCGCGGAGGAGACCCCGGCGCAGCCGAACACGTCGTCCATCGCGACCGTGCGGCCGAACGCCCGGGTGAGCAGGTCCGCCACCTGCTGACGCAGCCACGGTATGCCGACCGGGGCCATGTACTTGATGTTCGCCTCGGGGATCAGCCGGACCTTGTCGAAGACGTCCCGCTGCATCGAGTGGTGGTACAGCAGGACGTTCTCCGCGACGGACAGGTCGATCGCGGTGTCCGGTGCCAGGTGCTGGTGGTAGAAGGCGAGGGCCTGCTCGAAGTCGGGCAGGCCGGCGTGCAGGTCGGCGACCGCCTGGGGCGGGGCGAGCCTGAGTCCGTTCACGGTGGTGGTCATGGTGGTCCCCTGTCGGGTGAGCGGGTCCGGCGGTGCGCCGGAACGGTGCCGAACGACACCTGACGATGCCGTTCGCACACGCATCGCTCCCAGCCGACCACGCCCCGGAACCGGCCGCCAGCGCTCGGCGGCCGTCCGGACGGCGCCCCTGCCGCCACACCCTCGACCGTCAGCCGAGCCGCCACACCGTCGTGGTCTTGACCGCGGTGTCCTCCAGGTCCGCGACCACCGGCACCTGGTAGGCCGCCACCGCGGTGAACCGCTCGCGGGGCAGGTAGGCCCGGCCCGGGTCGCCGACGACCACGGTCGCGCCGCGCGCCGCGGCCCGCTCCAGGAATGGCAGGAAGCGGGCGGCCATGGCCCGTTCGTAGAAGACGTCGCCCGCGAGCACCACCTCGGCGGGACCGCCGTCGCCGTCCACCAGGTCCACCAGGGCGCCGTCCACCCGCACCCCGTTGGCCTCGGCGTTCAGCCCGATCGCGGCCACCGCGTAGGCGTCGATCTCGGCGGCGCGCACGTCCGTGGCCCCGCGCAGCGCGGCGGCCACCCCGACCAGCCCGGAGCCGGCCGCGACGTCCAACACCGTACGGCCGGCGACCAGTTCGGGGTGGTCCAGCACGTAGCGGGCGACCGCCACCCCGCCCGCCCAGGCGAAGGCCCAGAACGGCGGCGGCAGCCCGTCCTCCCCGCGCGCCCGCTCGGTGGTCTCCCACAGGGCGATGGCGTCCTCGGCCATGTGCAGGCTGATCTCGGGCACGAAGGGGACGGACTTCAGCTCGGTCTCCCGCCGGACGAAGGCGAGGTCCTCGGCGGGCTGAAGAGTGCGCAGCTCACTCGGCATGCCCCGCAGCATAGAGCCCGCGCGGGGTGCCCGCGCACGCCCGCGCGCCTGGCGCCGGGCCGGCGGGACGGCGGCAGGGCTGCGGGGCAGGGGGGCAGGGGGCAGGGGGCAGGGGCGGCCCGACGCGAACGCCCGCCGCCCCCGGCCGGGTTCACCCGCGCTCGTCCACCACCCGCTTGATCTTCCCGACCGAGCGCTCCAGCGTGTACGGGTCCACCACCTCGGCCGCGACGGTGATCCCCACCCCGTCCTTCACCGCCCGGACGATCGTCGCCCGCGCCGCCGCCCGCTGTTCGGCGGAGGCCTCCGGCCGGGCCTCCACCCGGACGGTCATGTGGTCCAGCCGCCCCTGCCGGCCGAGCCGCAGCTGGAAGTGCGGCGCGACGCCCGGGGTGCGCAGCAGGATCTCCTCGATCTGGGTCGGGAAGACGTTCACCCCGCGCAGGATGATCATGTCGTCGCTGCGCCCGGTGACCTTCTCCATCCGGCGGAAGGCCGGCCGCGCGGTGCCGGGCAGCAGCCGGCTGAGGTCGCGGGTGCGGTAGCGGATGATCGGCAGGGCCTCCTTGGTGAGCGAGGTGAAGACCAGTTCGCCGCCCTCCCCCTCCGGCAGCACCTCGTCGGTGAACGGGTCGACGACCTCCGGGTAGAAGTGGTCCTCCCAGATGTGCAGCCCGTCCTTGGTCTCCACGCACTCCTGGGCGATGCCGGGGCCGACCACCTCGGAGAGGCCGTAGATGTCGACGGCGTGCAGGTCGAGCCGTTCCTCGATCTCGCGCCGCATCTCCTCCGTCCAGGGCTCGGCCCCGAAGATGCCGACCCGCAGCGAGGTGCCGCGCGGGTCGACGCCCTGCTTCTCGAACTCGTCCAGGAGGGTCAGCAGGTAGGACGGGGTGACCATGATGATCTCGGGTTCGAAGTCCAGGATCAGCCGCACCTGGCGGGCCGTCATGCCGCCGGAGGCCGGGATGACGGTGCAGCCGGCCCGCTCGGCGCCGTAGTGGGCGCCGAGGCCGCCGGTGAACAGCCCGTAGCCGTAGGCGATGTGCACCTTGTCGCCGGGCCGGCCGCCGGCCGCGCGGATCGAGCGGGCGACCACGTCGGCCCACATGGAGAGGTCGTTGTCGGTGTAGCCGACCACGGTCGGCAGCCCGGTGGTGCCGCTGGAGGCGTGGATCCGGCGGACCTGCTCCATCGGGACGGCGAACATGCCGAAGGGGTAGCCCTCGCGCAGGTCGGCCTTGGTGGTGAAGGGGAAGCGGGCGAGGTCGTCCAGGGTGCGGCAGTCCTCGGGGCGGACCCCGGCGGCGTCGAACTTGCGGCGGTAGAGCTCGACGTTGTCGTACGCGTGCCGCAGGGTGGCCCGCAGCCGGGTGAGCTGGTGGGCGCGCAGCTCGTCCGGACTCATCCGCTCACCGGCGTCCAGGAGCTCCGGCGGGATCGGCTCCCCGAGGTGTCGGTGCGGGACGGGTGCGGTGCCGGTCATCGTCGCTCCTTCGCTGCTCGGCCGGGGTTCCCCTGCCAGGGGCACCGACCGATCGTTCGGTCAGCCCTGTTCGCTCCATTGATCCAGTACCCGAACCACCTGTCAAGGGATCGCACGAGGCTTCCGGAATGTGAAGTTCCGACCACTTCGAGGTGACTTCACCTCGACAGCTTGGCTGTCCGATATGAAAATCATTACAGAAGTTTGACTTGCCACCGGCCTTCACCGCCCCGCCCCCATGGTTCAGTAGTGCGGTTTCCGCCCCGCACCCCGGAGTGATCACCGTGCCCACGACTCCCGCCCTGGTCAGCGCGCTGCGCGAACTCGGCGACCGACCCGCCGTCGTCGCCGACGGGCGCGCGATCAGCGGCATCGGCCTGCTGCTCGGCGTCTCCCCGCCGGGCGGCCTGCCCCGCGCCCTCGCCCGGCGCGTCGCCGAGCACGCCGCACTCCCGCCCTCCGCCGCCCGGGCCGCCGAACAGCGGCTGCGCTACTGGGCCGGCGTCCTCGGCACGCCCCCGATCCGGCACACCGTGCTCCACCCCGTGACCGACCTCGCCGTCGACCTCGCCCTCGCCACCCTCCTGGCCGGCGGCACCGTCCACTGCGGCGACCCCGACCAGCGGCCCGAACAGCAGCTCCGGGCCGTCGCCGCCGCCCGGACCACCCACCTCAGCCTGCCCTCCGCCCTGCTCTGGCCGCTCAGCCGGCAACCCGACCTCACCGCCCACGACCTCGGCGCGCTGCGCCTGGTCCTGCACGTCGGCCCCGAACCCCGACAGGAGGACGTCTACACCGCCGTCGACGCCCTCGGGGCCGTCCTCGCCCACGTCCGCGCCCCCGACAGCAACGCCGAGGCCGCCGACCGCCGGCTGCGCGCCGACACCGAGAACGCCACGGCCGCCGCCTGGAAGCACAGCATCGGCATCACCGCCGCGCAGGTCCGCGACTTCGGCGCCCAGCTCGACCGGGCCGTACTCGCCGCACTGCTGCACACCCTCCAGCAGAGCGGCGTACTCACCGACCCCGCCCGCGGCCACCCCGAGGCCGAAGTGCTCGCCGCGGCCATGGTCACCCCCGCCCAGCGCCCCCGCGTCGCCCGCTGGCTGGACGCGCTCGCCCGGCACGGCCTGATCACCCGCCAGGACGGCGGCGCCCAGGGCCCGGTCTTCCGCGGCCGGCCCGGCACGGCCGCCGCCGAGGTCCGCGACACCTGGCGCCCCGCGGTCGAGACCTGGGCCGACGGGCTCGGCCCGGCCGCCGCCCTCACCCGGGTCCGGCGCGACGCCCTGCGGCTGCCCCGGGTGATCACCGGCCAGGAGGCCCCCCGGCCGGCCGCCACCCCGGTCCGCCGGGCCGCCGCCCGCGGCTACCTCGGCGCCGCCCTCGGCGCACTGGTGCGCGGCACCGCCGAGGCCCACCAAGGGCCCGGGCCGCTGCGCGTGCTCGAACTCGACCCCGAGGGCGGCGAACCCGCCGTCGCCCGCGCCCTCGCCTCCGCCACTCGGCCCCGGCACGCCGTCGAGCACCACGCCGTTCCCGACGGCGGGCGCTACGACGTCGTCGTCGCCACGGTGACGGCGGCTCCGGCATCGGCTCCGGCATCGGCTCCGGCCTCTGCCTCTGCCTCTGCCTCTGCCTCTGCCTCTGCCTCTGCCTCGACCGTGGCCGCCACCGCGGCCGGAGAACCGGAGCAGGAGGTGACGACCCTGGTCCGACTGCTCTCCCCCGGCGGCCGGCTGCTGCTGCTCGCGCCCACCGCCGAACAGCTCGACCTGCTGATCACCGGCGACGCCCACAGCCCCCCCGCCCGCCCGGCGGAGCACTGGCGGGCCGCACTGACCGCCGCGGGCTGCCCGACCGTGCTGACCCTGCCGGAGGACGAGCACCCGATGGCGCTGCTGGGGCAGCGGCTGTTCGCGGCCCGGGTGGACTGACGGACGCCCGGGGGTGCGGCTGGCTACTCTCAAGGGTCATGACCACTTCCGCGCCTCCGGCCCGACCCGCCCGCGGGTCCATCGGCTCCCTCCGCTCGATCGGCTCCATCGTGTCCGTCCGGTCGATCGGCTCGATCGGGTCGGTGCTGTCGACCGGCTCGATCGGATCCGTCCTCTCCCTCGGCTCGATCGGGTCGGTGCTGTCCATCGGCTCGATCGGGTCGGTGCTGTCCATCGGCTCGATCGGATCCGTCCTCTCCCTCGGCTCGATCGGATCGGCCTGCTCCGCCCTCAGTGTCCTGTCGGCCGGGTCCCGGCGCGGCCTCGGCTCGCTGCTGTCGGAACGTTCCCTCCCGTCGGTGCTGTCCCGGCGGCTCGCCCACCCGCCCACCGTGGCCGAGCGGTGAAGTCCGGATCACGCACCGCCACCCGATCCGTACCATTTCGATACCGAAGCCTGGATGAGCTGCGAGGATCCTCGCCGCCCGGCTCCGTCCCCGGGTAGGCTCCGCATGTCCTCCGGCCCTCGCGCAGGCGGCCCCCTGCCGCCGTGCCGCGTTCTCCGGGGGTGCACCCCCGCGGGCCACTCGGTGGGCACCGCGCACTCGACACCGCGCGCCAGGGCAGTCGCGCGAACGGCGAAGGGCATCGCATTGGCGGATCGGCTCACCGGAGGAGACTCCTCGCTGCTGCGGCGGATCAACGCGGCGGTCACGCTCCGGGCGCTGCGCAACGGCCACTCCGTGACCCTCACTCAGCTCGTCGGCGAGACCGGGCTCTCCCGCCCGACCGTCGAGGGCGTGATCGAGGGTCTGGTCGAGACCGGGCTGGTCGCCGAGGTCGAGCAGCCGCGGGAGGAGGGCCAGCCGGGCCCCGGCCGCCGCGGCCGCCCGGCCCGCTGGTTCCGTTTCCGCGCCGAGGCCGGGCACATCCTCGGCATCGAGATCGGCGTGCACGACATCCGGGTCATCCTGGCCGACCTCACCGGCGAGGTGGTGGGCAGTCACTTCAAGCCGGTCGACGAGACCCTCGACGCCGAGGACCGGCTCGCCGCCGTCCGCACCGCCGTCGCCGAGGTGCTGCGCAAGGCCGGCATCTCCCGGGACAACCTGTGGTCGGTCGGCATCGGCACCCCCGGCATCGTGGACCGCGAGGGCACAGTCCAGCTGGGCACCGCGATGCCCGGCTGGACCGGGCTCGACCTCGGGGCCCGGCTGCGGCGCTCCTTCCGCTGCCCGGTCCTGATCGAGAACGACGCCAACCTGGCCGCCATCGCCGAGCACTGGCAGGGGGCGGCGGTCGGCGCCGACGACGTCGTCTTCGTGATGGCCGGCCTCAGCCCCGGCGCCGGCTCCCTCATCGGCGGCAGGCTGCACCGCGGGTTCGGCGGCGCGGCCGGCGAGATCGGCGCCCTGCACCTGCTCGGCCAGGAGGTCACCCCCGAGCGCCTACTGTCCACCACCGGAAAGCCCCTCAACCCGCTGGACGAGGCCGCCGTGGCCCGCGTGCTGCGGCTGGCCCGGGAGGGCGACGAGGTCGCCAAGGTCGCCATGGACCGCTTCCTCACCCGCCTCGTCCAGGGCGTCGCCGCGCTGGTCCTCGCCATCGACCCGCAGCTGGTGGTGATCGGCGGCTGGGCGGCCGGCCTCGACGGCGTCCTGGACCCGCTGCGCGAACGCCTGTCCCAGTTCACCCTGCGCGCCCCGGAGGTCGCCCTGGCGGCCCTCGGTTCGGAGGTGGTGGCGATGGGCGCCCTGCGCGTCGCCCTGGACCACGTCGAGGAGCAGCTCTTCGCGGTGGACCCGCCCCGGGCCTGACGTCGGGCGCGGTGCGGGGCCGGCCCGGGGCCGGCCCGGGGGGCTGGGGGCTGGGGGGCTGGGCTGCCGTCGGAACCGCTCCGCCGTCACGGCGCGTAGTCCGGGTCGGTCAGGTCGAGGGTGAGGATGGTTCCCCAGTCGTTGACGAAGTGCGCCAGCGGCCAGTCGACGGACACCCGGAGGAACGGGTTGCCCTGGGTCGACGTCAGCACCCACACCAGCCGGCGCCGCCCGTCGAGCCGGGCGAGGAAGCCCTCGTCGCCCATGCCCCCGCTGCCGCAGCAGACGAACCCCCGCCCGTCCGGCAGCTCGGCCTCGCCGTCCACGTCGATCTCGTGCTCGTACGTGGGCTCCTCGACCTCGAACGGCTCGCCCAGCTCCAGGTGCAGCGAGCCGGGCCCGTCGAAGAACACCTCCCGCGCCGTTCCGTCCGCCCTGAACAGCCCGCCGTACGCCGGTATCTCCGACTTCGCCCACAGCTCCACGACCAGGTTCACGACCCCGTCCTCCCCCTCCGCACTGCCGGAGCCTCCGATGCTATGCCGGCCAACGGCAAAGGCCCGGACGCCAGTTGGCGTCCGGGCCTCGACCTGAGGGTGTTCGGAAGATGGTTCAGGAGGCGGTGCGGACCTCGGCCGTCGCACCGACCGGGGTGACCTCGACGAGTCCGGCCTCGCCGAAGGTCAGCTTGCAGGTGTCCGCCCGGTAGGTGGCGACGCCCAGCGCCACCAGCCGGCCGGCCGCGGCGTACTGGGTGGTCATGACCAGGACCGGGGCGCCGGGCGGGCGCTCCAGCAGGGCGGCCTGCTCGGCCTCGGCGACGCCCAGCTCGACCGAGCGGGACTCGCCGTCCACCTCCAGGCGCTCCAGCTGGCGCAGCACCGAACGGGCGCGGTCGCTCTCGGCGCGGAAGCCCGGCAGGTGCGGCAGGGCGGCGGCCGGAACGTGCAGCGCCTCGGTGGCCACCGCGCGGCCCTCCACCAGGCGGACCCGGCGCACGGTGTGCACGGTGGCGCCCTCGGCGATGCCCAGGCCCTTGGCCAGCTGCGCGGAGGCGGGGGCGGTGGTGCAGTCGAGCGTCCGCCAGGACTGGCTGCGCGCGGCGCCGGGCCAGCCCTCCTCCTGCCGGTTGACCGGGACGCCGACCCGAGGGGCGGCGATCAGGGTGCCGATCCCCCGGCGGCGCACCAGGCGGCCCTCCAGCTCCAGCTGGTCGAGCGCCTGCCGCAGCGTGGCCCGGGCGACGCCGAAGCGGGCCGAGAGCTCGCGCTCGTTGGGCAGCACCTGACCGATGGAGAACTCCGAGTCGATGGCCCGCAGCAGCACCGTGCGCAGGTGCCAGTACTTCGGCTCCGGCACCGCAGAAAGCTGTCCTGTCGTCCCCACCGCGTCCTCCACCCTGATGCTGTCCGCCCTGAGACAAGGAGGGCGGATCCCGGGCCCACTGTCCGCTGTTGCGGCAGGTGGGAGAGCGGGCCTTTATCCGTCCTTCTTTATTAAAGGTCCTTGCAGTAAGTGACCCTAGGCGCTCCGTCCGAAGATGGTCAAGACCAATGGCGCGGCTTGATGGGACTGTCGCACATCTTCATGCCGCGTTCACGACAGGTCCTGTCAGTCGCTGTCACCATTCACGTCCACCGGAATCCTGGAGTCCACACCCCGCGGAGCCGGCCGCCCGGCCATCGGCCCCGCGCGTCACGATTCGGGACGGGGACGACCAGTCGGTAGGCTGCCCGGGTGATCGTGGTGACGAGTGTGAACGTGAACGGAATCCGGGCAGCGGCCAGGAAGGGCTTCGTCGAATGGCTGGCCGGCACCGAGGCCGACGTGGTCTGCCTGCAGGAGGTGCGCTCCGAACCCGAGCAGCTGCCCGCCGAACTGCGCGACCTCGACGGCTGGCACGCGGTCTGGGCCCCGGCCGCCACCAAGGGCCGGGCCGGCGTCGCCATCCTCTCCCGCGAGAAGCCGCAGCGCACGGTGATCGGATTCGGCTCCGAGGAATTCGACAATGCGGGCAGGTACGTCGAAATCGACCTCCCCGGCCTGACCGTCGCCAGCCTCTACCTCCCCTCCGGTGAAGTCGGCACCGAACGCCAGGACGAGAAGGAACGCTTCATGGCGGAATTCCTCGTCCACCTCACCGCCCTGCGCACCCGCGCCGCCGCCGACGGCCGCGAGGTCGTCGTCTGCGGCGACTGGAACATCGCCCACCGGCCCGAGGACCTCAAGAACTGGAAGGCCAACCAGAAGTCCGCCGGCTTCCTCCCCGAAGAGCGCGCCTGGCTCTCCCGCGTCTACGACGAGGCCGGCTACGTCGACGTCGTCCGCGCCCTCCACCCCGACCGCACCGGCCCCTACTCCTGGTGGTCCTACCGCGGCCGCGCCTTCGACAACGACTCCGGCTGGCGCATCGACCTAATTGTTTGTCAAAAAAGCCTCGCTGACAGGTGCGTTGAAGCCTACGTCGAACGCGCCGCCTCCCACGCCGAGCGCTGGTCCGACCACGCACCCGTCACCGCAGTGTTCGACTTCGAGCGATAACTGAATAGCCAAATGACAATGGCCTCCAAGCCGGGTCTCGTGGCTAATCAGCAGCAACTTCATGACGGCGGTACCCGGACGTGAGCACCTCGACTCAGAATCCCCTGCATGCGAGACAGCTCCGCGGGCGGACCGATGCTCTGGCCGGCCGACGAGCCGTGAAGGCATGGGGCGCACTCTCGAGGACGGAATCGACCCCGGGCTGACGGACCCCGAGCGGGAGGTTCTGGCTTCGCTGGACGGCATGCCCCATGGCTGGCGAGCACCGACCCAATCCCCATGACAGCTGTCGCGCAGCTGTACCGGCGGGACGTGCCCGACCTGGCCGGCGGGCCCACCGACTGCGGCCTGCTCCAGGTGTCTGGTGCCGTTCGACGCTCGGCGGCGATCGTAGGCGGGCAGGCCTGCCTACGATCGCCGGTAGGAGGTGAAGTCCGGGCCGGTTGTACTGCGCGGGGTGTCGGGCAGGGTGGGGGTGCCGACGAGTTCCAGGGCGGCGTCGACGCCCTGCGGGTATAACTTCCGTACGGCGTCGGAGATTTCGCCGGTGTCCAGGAGCGGGTGGTCGATGCCTCGGCGCTCGAGGTCGTCGAGCCGGTCCGAACGACGGGTGGTGGCAAGGACTGAAATTCCACCCTGGGGCTGGACACCTGGAGGCTGGGACATGTGAGCCCGGAGGAAGCAGTTTCAGGTGGGAAGCAACGGCAACATGAGTAAGCGGTACACGGCGGAGTTCAAGAGGGACGCGGTCGCGCTCGTCCGGTCTTCTCCGCACCGGAACGTCACCGAGATCGCCCGGGAGCTGGGGGTCAGCCCGGAGGGGCTGCGGGGCTGGGTCAAGCAGGACCGCACCGATCGGGGCGAGGGCCGGCCCGGTGACCTGACCAGCCCCGAGCGCGAGGAGCTCGCCCGACTTCGTCGGCAGAACCTCGAGCAGCAGAAGACGATCGAGATCCTGCGCAAGGCGGCCGCCTATTTCGCGGCCGAGACGAATCGGTGATCCGCTTCCGTTTCGTTGAGGACCACCACGGCGCCTTCGGCGTCAAGCGGATCTGCCGGGCGCTGGGGATCGCCCGCTCCTCCTTCTACGCCTGGCGGGCCCGCGAACAGGACCGTCGCGCCCGCGAACGGGCCGAAGACCTCCTGGCCGCCGAGATCGCGGTGATCCACCTCGCCTCCCGGGGCGCCTACGGCGTCCCGCGCGTTCACGCGGAACGACACCCTCGCAGCGTAGACGGAGAGTGTCCAACCGCAGGGTGGAACTTCACTACGGCGCTTTCCCCACCGGCCCGGACCTTCTCACCACTCGACCAGCGCGAATCCCGCCGACATACCGCCGCCGAAGCCGGCCAGGAGGATCAGGTCGCCGGGGGTGAAGGCGCCAGCGCGGGCGGCCGCGTCCAGGGTGATCGGGATGGAGGCGGCTCCCGTGTTGGCGTAGCGCGTCAGGGTGCGGTGCATGGTCGCGCGAGGCAGTGCCAGGTCGGCGAAGACGCTGTCCAGCATGGTGCCGTTGGCCTGGTGCGGTACGAAGTGGTCGATGTCGTCGGGCGCGACACCGCATTCGTGCAGGAATCCCTTGACCAGCTGCGGCAGGTGGTCACCGACGAAGTTCCGCACGCCTCGCCCGTCCATCGCGAAGTACTGGAGCCCTGCGTCGAGGACCGTCTGGTCCACCGGCATGCGGCTGCCGCCGGCGGGCACCTCGATGAGCCCCGACAGTTCGCCGAACGAGTGCAGTGAGAGGTGCCGGACACGTGGTCCGTGGTCGACCGGCGCCCCCAGGACCACGGCTCCGGCGCCGTCCCCGAACAGGATCACGGTCCTGCGGTCGGCCCGGTTCAGGATGCGGGAGTACAGGTCTGCACCGATGACCAGCGCATGGCCGCCGGTGCGGGCGAGTACGCCCTCGGCCGCGGAGAGCGCGAACACCGTGCCGGAGCAGACCGCGTTGACGTCGAACGCGGCCGCGCCGCTCGCGCCGAGCCGCTGCTGGACGTAGGCGGCGGTGGGCGGTTGCGGCCGGTCGGGTGTGGACGTGGCGACCACGATCACGGACAGCTCCTCGGCGGAGATGCCGGCCGACCTCAGCGCGGCACGCCCCGCGGCGGTGGCCAGGTCCGAGGTGGCCTGGCCGTCGGCAGCCCATCGTCGTTCCCGGATGCCGGTCCTGTCGGTGATCCACGCGTCGTCGACCCCCGCCGCCGCCGCGGCCTCGTCATTGGACACGATTCGCTCCGGCACATAGGCACCCGTACCGAGAATCCTGACGTCGGTCATACGGCTGCCCTCCCCTCAAATGGATGGAGAACGGTGTGTGTAGAACTGGCCTGCGGCCGTGGCGGGCGCGTGCGGGAGCAGCCGCGGAGGCTGCCCCCGCACGCATGGGACCGCAGGTGTTCGGGATCGCAGGTGTTCTAGCGCGCCTGGTAGATGCGCTTGTGACCGCTGACGCCGGCCAGCCGGAAGGGCCCGGTGGTCTGCTGCGGGGTGGGGTGGTCTCCTCCGTCGGCCGGGAAGGACCACTCGTGCAGCTCGCGGTAGCGGGCGTGGTCGACCGGCTTGCGCCTGGCTATCGCCGCCAGGTTCGCTGCGGTCCGCAGGTGTTCGCGGTAGCCGGGGACGGCCGTGCCCGCGAAGAACTCGGCGACGCTGCCGGAACCGTAGCTGAGGAAGCCGATGGGCCGGTCGGTCAGGTCGTCCGCCTGGTCGAGCAGCGCGGCGAGAGCGAGGTACACCGAGGCGGTGTAGCTGTTGCCGATGGAGGTGTTGTAGGCCACGGTCTGCCCGATGGCGTGCTCGATGTCGGCCTGGTCGGCGCTGTGGCCCGCGTGGTTGAGCAGGTGGCGGTGTGCCTTGTAGGCCATCTTTGTGAACGGCTGGTGGTAGCAGAACGCGGCGAACTCGTCGAGTGTGCGCCCGCCCTGCTCGCCGTAGTCCTTCCAGCTGCCTGCGACCGCCTGCAGGTACGCTTCGACGGATTCCTGCCCGTCGACGAGGGCGGTGGTGCGGTAGTTCGGCCGCCAGAAGTCCATCACGTCGGCGGTGAACAGGCCCGAGGCGTTCTCGATGCAGACCAGGGCGGGGTCGGCGCTGACCAGCATCGCCACCGCGGCGGCACCCTGGGTCGCCTCGCCGGGGCTGTCCAGTTCGTACTTGGAGACGTCGCTCGCGATCACCAGGACCTGCTGGTCGGGGTCGCGTCGTACGAGTCCGATGGCGAATTGCAGGGCGGCCGTGGCTCCGTAGCAGGCCTGCTTCAGTTCGACGACGCGGCAGGCCGATTGCAGGCCGAGCAGTGAATGCACGTAGATGCCGGCGGACTTCGCCTGGTCGATCGAGGATTCCGTCGCGAAGACCACCGTCCGGATCCGTTCGGAACCGTGCCGGGCGATGATCGGGGCCGCGGCGGCGGCCCCCAGGGTCACGATGTCCTCGTCCGCGGCGCACACGCTCATCGACCGCTGGCCGATGCCTATGTGGTACTTGCCGATCTCCGTGCCGTTGTACTCGGCGAGTGCCGCGTGCGACAGGACGTATTCGGTCGTCGCGAAGGAGAGATCGTGGATTCCGAAGGAAGCGGCGTTGGACATGTTCAGGCACCGACCTTTGCTGTCTTGTTGTCGCGCTCCAGTTCGACGTGTGCACGCATGAGTTCACCCGGGTTGGTCTGCGCCGCGAGCAGCGAGAGCTCGCCGCAGAGGACCGTCGCCGCCACGATGACGGCGAGCCGGCGCGCGTTCTCGCCGGGGGCGCGGTCCACGCGGCAGCCGAGGCGGGTCAGGTTCGTCTCCACGAACTCCAGGCCCTTGCCGTTGCCCACGGTGCCGACGATCAGGTTGGGCAGATTGCAGGAGAAGTAGAGGTCACCGTCGCGGTCCTCGGCCAGGGTGACGCCCTGGGAGCCCTCGACGATGTTGGCCGCGTCCTGCCCGGTGGCCAGGTAGAAGCCGAGCAGCATGTTGGCGTAGTGGGCGTTGGCCGAGCGGATGCCGCCGGCCAGCAGGGTCCCGAGCAGGTTCTTGCGGATGTTCAGCTGGACGATCCTGGCGGCAGTGGTGTGCAGGACGCCTTCCACCACGTCGCGCGGGACGAGCAGTTCCGTGACCACGTTCTTCCCGCGGCCGAGGATGCCGTTGATCGCGGTCGCCTTCTTGTCCGTGCAGTAGTTCCCGGAGATCGATCCGTAGGAGATTCCCGGAACGGTCCGCAGCAGGTGCGTCAGCAGATTGTCGGAGGCGAGCGTGGCCATGTTGTGGCCGGAGGCGTCGCCGGTGCTGAACTCGAACCGGATGAACAGCAGGTTGCCCGCGATCTCGTGCCGGACGGTGAGCAGCTCGGCGAACCGGCTACAGCTGCGGACCACGGCGCGCAGTTCCTCGATCTGCGCCTCGATGGCGCGGGCGGCCGTGTACGCGGTCTGGGCGTCGGTCGCCTCGACGAGCACCGAGCGGGTCATGCGCTCGTCAACGAGGGTGGCGACGATGCCCTGCTCGGTGAGCATGGACACCTTCGCGCCGCGGCCCACGGAGGGCCACAGCGGTGTCTCGTAGGTGGCGAGGGGAACGTGGGTCTCGGTGTTGGCGACGTTCCCGGAGACTCGAAGGGGTCCGACCCACTTCATGGGGACCCTGGCAATGGCGTGTGTGTCGGTCACTGTGCTTTTCCTGTCGCGTTGTGAAGGGTGTCGGCCGATCGGGAACGCCGGGCGAGTCGCCCCGTGTCGATGCCCCGGTCGGCGCAGAAGGAACGGAGGGTGCCGTGGATGATCAGGTCGTTGCTCGCGAGGTCCGCGGGAGTGCGCGCGCCGAGCATGGTCTGGAGGGCCGCGAGCTGGTCCAGCCAGTTCGTGAGCTGCTCGATCAGCGCCTCGGGACCGCCGTCGAGCAGGGTGCGCAGGAACACTCCGGAGGCCCCGACGCCGGAGGCGCCCAGGGCCAGGGCGCGGGCGACGTCGAGGGGATGGCGGACGCCGCCGGAGGCGAGCACGGGAAGACCGGCGCTCTGAGCGTCCAGGAGACAGGCGGCGGTGGACTGGCCCCAGTCGTGGAGGAACGCGTAGTCGCCGAGCGGTCGCCGGCCGTTCTCGATCCGGGCGAAGTCGGTGCCGCCCCGGCCGCCGACGTCCGCCGCGTGGACCCCCAGTTGTCGCAGCAGCAGGACGGTTTCCCGGCTCAGGCCGTTGCCGACCTCCTTGACGATCACGGGTACGTCACCGGCCGCCGCGATCTTCTCGATCTGCGGGACCCAGGACCCGAAGGACCGGTCGCCTTCCGGCATGGCCGTTTCCTGCGCCGTGTTGACGTGGATCTGCAGGGCGTCGGCCTCCAGCAGATCGAGGGCACGCCGGGTGTCGTCGACCGATGCCGTCGCGTTGACATTTGCTATGACAAAACCGTGGGGGTTCTCCTGGCGCAGGACGCGGAAGGTGTCGGCGCACGTCGGGTCCTTCAAGTAGGCGTGCACCGAGCCCGACGCGATGGGTACCCCGGTCTCGCGGGCCGCTATCGCCAGACCTCGGTTGATGACGCCGGTCTTGGCGGTCCCGCCGGTCATCGCGTTGATGTAGAGCGGCACCTGCCAGGAGATCCCGGCGAAGGTCGTGTCCAGGGTCACCTGCGGCCGGTCGATGCCGGCCAGGGCGTGATGGACGAAGGACACCTCGTCGAACTGGTTGATCCCGCTGCGGGTGTCCTGCTGCTCGATGGCGAGCCGGACGTGGTCGTCCTTGCGCTGAGCGCTCATTTCTCGGTCCCTTCCGGGGCGGGCCGGACGGGCAGGGGCAGCACCCCGGCCGCGGCCCACCGCTGCCGTACATGTGAGATGTCGTGCATGGCCTCGGCATCGAGCAGCGCGATGCCGCAGTCGCCGCCGCCCGCGCCCGACGGCTTGGCGGCACCGCCGACGGTTTCGGCGACCGTGCACAGGGCCGTCAGCTCGGGTGTGAAGATGCCGAGCCCGACTTCGTCGTCGAGGCGGGCCAACTCCCGCCGGGCACGGCGGATCTGGTACAGCAGGCTTTGGTCGTCGCCGGCCTCGAGAGCGGTGATCGAGGCGCGTACGAAGTCGGTGGAGGTCTCCACGAACGCGCGGTGCGACGCGGTGCCGCGCCAGATCCGGCGGTGCAGACCGGACACGAGCGAGGCGGTGGAGGCCGGGTTGCCGGTCCAGCCGACTTCGAGGGCGAGGCCGCGCGGGGCCGGAAGCCTCCGGACCGAGTGGCCCGGCCAGGGCGTGCGCAACGCCTCCTCGACGCCGTACCGGCGGGTGAGGTCGAGCACGAAGGCCCGGTCGGGTGCCTGGTACGCGATCCAGCCGCCCCAGGTACTGGCGGCGAGGTCACCGCCGGAGCCCACGGGGTCGATCCCGACCGAGGAGATCACGGCCAGGCGGTACCGGGCGTCGGGTGAGAGGTCCAGTCCGCACAGGGACGTGATGGCGTCGATCGTGGCCACGGTCACCGCGCCGCTCGACCCCAGGCCGTACTTGCGGCCGTTGTCATGCAGCCGGCTGCCGATCGAGAGGTCCAGCCCGGGCATGGGCAGGCCGCGTTCGGCCAGCAGTCGTCCCACGGTCTCGACCGCTGCCACCACGTGCGTCAGTGCGCCCCGCGCGCCGTGTCCGTCGGCTTCCCCGTTCTCCGTGCCGGGAGCGTGGAGCCGGCCGTCGAGCCATCGCCAGTTCACCGCCCGGGGGACGAGATCGGAGGAGATCACGATGTCGGCCGTTTCGGAGAGGGTCACCGTGGCGGTGATCTCCCGGTCCACGGCCACCACGATGGCCGGGGTACCGGGCTCCACCACCGCGTACTCGCCCGTGACGAACAGCTTGCCGGGCGCACTGCGGACGACCGTTCGCCCGGAGGTCATCGTCCGCCCGCGTCCACCAGGCGGGCGCCCTGTCCGGGCCCGGCGATGTGCACGGTGCCACCCGCGGCAGCGTCGCGCACGGCCTCGGCGACCCGGTCGGCGTCCGTACGACGGCAGAGCACCTTGACGTTCGGTCCGGCGTCCATGGTCGCGTAGGCCGGTATGCCGTCGCGCCGCAGCCCCAGCACGCTGTCGAGGACGGTGAGCGAGGCGGGCGCGAGGTAGCGCACTGCAGGGCGCGCGCCCAGCATGGTCGCGTGCATGCCGAGAGAGTTGCGCTCAGCGATCTCACCCACCGTGTCGAGGTCGCCGCGCAGGAGCGCCGCCCTCATCTCGGTCAAGTCGTCCCGGCTCGACGCGGCCCAAGGCTCGAACAGGGGCGAGGTCTCGACGGTGCGGCGCATCGCCGCGCGGCTGGACACCTCCTTGGGGCCAGCGTTGACCACCGCGATGACCAGTGCGGGGTCGAGGTCGCCCGTCCGTACCGGCTCGGCGTAGGAGCTGAGGTCGGCCTCCGCGGGCGGCGCCGTGGGGTTGCCAGCGTTCCAGACGGCGAAGCCGCCGAAGATCGACCGCGAGGCCGAGCCGGAACCGCGGCGGGCCAGGCGGGAGAGACCGGTGCCGTCGAGGTCCAGTCCGTACGCGGCGGCGGCGGCGACGGCGAGCGCGGCGAAGCCGCTGGCGGAGGACGCCAGGCCCGCCCCGGTGGGTACGGTGTTGCGGGTGTCGACGACGGCCCGGTGCGTGAGCCCGGCCCGCCGGCGCACCAGGTCGAGGAACCCGGCGATGCGCCGCCGCTCCTCGCCCGCCGCGGGTACGCCGTTGAAGGTCACTTCGTCGTCCGAAGCCTCGGCGTCGAGGTGGACCCGGGTGGTCGTGGGGAAGATGTCAAGAGTCATCGACAGACTGCTGGTCCACGGCAGGAAGAGGCGCTCGTCGCGCTTCCCCCAGTACTTGATCAGCGCGATGTTCGGGTGCGCGACGGCGGTGGCCCCGTTCGCGCCCTGCCGGTCCTGCAGGCGGCGCACGGTGATCTGTTGCTCAGACATGCGTGACGAGCCTCCTCAGTGGGACGATCCACGTCTGCACGGCCCCCGCTTCGTGCAGCCGCCGGGTGACCTCTCTCGCCTGCTCGGGCTGGGTCAGAGCGAGCACGCAGCCGCCCAGTCCGCCCCCGGTGATCTTGGCGCCGAGGCTTCCTGCGGCGAGCGCGGCACTCACCATCCCCTCGATCCGGTCAGTGCTCAGCCCGGCCTCGCGGAGCATTCCGTGGTACTCCGTCAGCAGGAAGCCGAGCTCCTCCGGCCGGCCGGCGGCGAGGGTGGTCACGGCTTCGCTGGTCAGTTCCGACGCCCGGCGGACGAACCGCTCCTGTGCTCCGGCGTGGAGTCGGAACCTCTCCCGCAGCTTGTCGACCGCTTCCTTGGTGCTGCCGACGGTGCCGCTGTCCGCGATGACAAACAGCGCGTCGCAGCCCACCAGCAGCGTGCGGGCCTCGCCCGCGTGGAACAGCAACGGCGCGCTCGCGCCGACGGTGATGGCGTCGACGCCGCTGGCCTTGCCGTGCACCACGTTCTCGGCGGTCTGCACCAGGTCGAACACCGTCCGCTGCGAGACCTCGCGGCCGCAGAGGTCGGCCAGGGCGAGGACGACGGCACGGGCGCAGGCCGCGCTGGAGCCGAGCCCCCTGCCGAGCGGGATCGAACCGTCGATGATCACATCGAGATGCCGGCCGTCGTCGATGCCCGTGGATGCCCTGAAGTCGGTGGTCAGCCGACGCAGCCCCTCGGATGCCTGCGTTCCGACCTCCTTCCAGGCGGATCCGGTCATCGTGAAGGACACACCTGCCGGTTCTTCACCGCGGGTGGAGAACCCGACGCTGGCGGTGATCGACAGCTGCGGAACGGGCAGGGCGAGCGCCGGGGCTCCGTAGACGACCGCGTGCTCCCCCAGCAAAATGGCCTTGGCATGGGCGTGGCCGGTGCCGACCGAGCGAGCACGGCGGCTGTCCGCTGTCCCTGCCGCCGAGGCCGGTGGAGTCGACGTGCTCAGCTCCCCTTGTCGAAATTCCATTGAGATCGCGTCATCCAGATTTCTAGGAAGGAATGAAGTAAGCCCGTTCGACCGCGCGCCGCGTCATGCCCGGGCCACCCCCGGACCACCGTGGCCGGCGGTCGCGGCCGCCGGCGCGAGCGATGTCATCGCGCAGGGCGGGCCAGGGCGTCGAGCCGCACCCGACGGTGCGTGCTCGCGGAACCGCGTCCCTGGCGGGTGCCGGGCCGGTTCTCCCCCGGTCGCCCCCGGCAGCGGGTTCCGGACGGGGTGGGCTCGCGAGGCGAGCGACGCGTGTGGCGGCGCCGGGACGGTGGCGACCCGCGCCGACGTGGTGCTCAGGTGGTCCGGAGTGTCGTGGTGGTGACGAAGGTTTCGAGGGTCTTCCTGACCTCGTCCGGGAACGGGGTCTCGTCCAGGACCCGCCGGGCACGCTGCACACGATCGGTGATCATCTGCTCTACCTTGTCGGCGGCGCCCGTGGCCCACAGGATCCCGCGAACCGTCTCGGCGCCTGCCTCGTCCAGGTCCGGGTCGCCGACCAGGGACCTCAGCACCCGCGCCTGCTCGGCGCCGGCGGCGTGGAGGGCGTGTGCCATCAGAGCGGTCGCCTTGCCCTCCCGCAGGTCGTCCAGGACCGACTTGCCGGTCTTGGACGGGTCGCCGAAGACGCCGAGGAGGTCGTCGCGCAATTGGAAGGCCTCGCCGATCGGAAGGGCGTAGGCGGTGAAGACGTCCAGCAGGGCCTGGTCCGCTCCGGCAAGGACCGCGCCGATGTGCAGCGGCCGCTCCACGGTGTACTTCGCCGTCTTGTAGCGGATCACGGCCAGCGACCGTTCGACGTCCTCGTTGGGCTTCCCGGTGGCCAGCAGGTCCAGGTACTGACCGATCATCACCTCGGTGCGCATGGCGTCCAGCAGCGGTCGGACGGCGACCAATCGCTCGTGGTCGATGCCGCTGGAGTACAGCAGCTCGTCCGACCACACCATGACCAGGTCGCCGAGCAGGATCGCGCTATTGGTGCCGAACCGCTCGGCGGTCGTGGCGTCCGCACCCGTCTCCAGCGTCCGGTGGAGGGTCGGACGGCCACGCCGGGTGTCGGAGGCGTCCATTACGTCGTCGTGGATGAGGGTGAAGGCGTGGAAGAGTTCGAGCGAGGCCGCCGCGCCGATGACGGGCCCCGTGTCGCCGTATCCGCCCGCCGCGTGCCAGCCCACCATGCACAAGAGCGGCCGGATGCGCTTGCCGCCGGCGGTCAGGAAGCCACGCAGGTGCTCGATGAGCGAGACCAGGTGGGGTTGCCTGTCGCAGTTGGCGTCGAGGAAGGCGTTCAATCGCTCGTCGATCAGGCCGCGCAGATGAACCGAGTCCAGGGCGTCGGCTCCCAGCTCGCGAAGGCTGGTGGTCGAGTTCATGTCGTTACTCCTGTTCGTCAAGACCATGTGGCCGCGTCCGCGAGGACGTGGCATGGGAGGGAAAGCGCCGAGAGGCATCACTTTCCGGCCGGGCTAAGGAGGGCCCCGGCAGTCGCCGGGCCGCACCGCAGGTGCGGGTCGCCGAGGGAGGGGCGAGTGGTGGGTGTTCGGGCCGCGCCGGATGGCATGCCCTCCGTACATGCGGGTTCACATGGTGGAGGGCATGCCGGGCAGGGGTGGGCCCGGTGCGGCACCCGCCGGGCCCCTGTCGGTCGAACGGAACGGGTTCAGCTCGCGGCGGACTGCGGCTCGCGTGCCGGCTGCCGACGGGTCGGCACCACCGTGAGCTGGTCGGGACGCAGGCTCATCCGCACGAGGGCGCGCGTGGGGCGGGTGCCCGGGGCGCGGTCCAGCTTCCAGTACTGGGCCACGGTGGCCACGATGACCTGGGCCTCGGTGAGGGCGAACGCGTCACCGATGCACTTGCGGTTCCCGGCGCCGAAGGGCAGGTAGGCGCCCTTGCGCGGAGTGGTCGACATGGTGAGCCACCGGTCCGGCTCGAAGCTGTCGGGGGCGTCGAAGTAGCGGGCGTCCCGGTTCAGCAGGAAGGGGCTGTACGACAGCTCGGTGCCGGCCGGCACGGGCAGCCCGCCGAGCGTGGTGTCGACAGCGGCACGACGGCTCAGCAGCCAGGCCGGCGGGTAGAGGCGCAGACCCTCGGCGACGACGTTGCGGGTGTACGGCAGCTTCTTCAGGTCCTCCGCCGTCACCGGGCGGCCGGCCAGCACCTCGTCGAGCTCCGCGTGCAACTTGGCGGCGACCTGCGGGTTCTCGTGCAGCAGGTGGAAGATCCACGACATCAGGACGGCGGTGGTCTCCGCGCCTCCGAGGAGCAGGGTGATGGACTGGTCGTGCAGCTCCTGGTCGGTGAAGCGGTGCCCCTCCTCGTCGACCTCCGTCATCATCGTGCGCAACAGACCGCCGCCGTCGCCCGAGCGGCGGTAGCGGTCGATGGTCTCGTTCACCACCTGGTGCAGCTGCGCCTCCGCCCGCTTGTAGCGCTGGTTGCCGGGAGTGGGCAGGAAGGACAGCGCCGGCAGCGGGTTGAGCATGCGGAAGAACATGCCGTCGATCACGGTGTTCAGGGCCGTCGGGAGACCGTGGTGACCGCCCCGGCGCACCTCGCCCTCACCGGGCTCGGAGAAGAGGCAGCTCAGCGCCACGTCGGCGCTGAGGTTGCCCATCTGCATCAGGAGGTCGACGTTCTTGCCTTCCGGCCATTCATGAGCCGACACGGCTGCCTGCTTCTGCATGATGCCGACGTACTCGGCGATGCGCGCAGGGTGGAAGGACGGCTGGATCAGGCGTCGCTGCTTGCGATGGACGAGGCCGTCGACCGTGACCAGCCCGTCTCCGAGGACCGTGCGCACGCGGTCCATCACGGGACCGCCCTTGACGAAGTCCTTGACCTTGTCGGTCAGCATCTCGTGGACCAGATCAGGGTGGCACGCGATGTACATGGGGGTCGGCCCCACCATGATCTTCACGAGATCGCCCTGCTCGGGCAGTGATCGGAGGAAGGTGAGCGGGTCGCTGCGCAGCTGATTCGCGTGCCCGAGCACGGGCAGGGCATTCGGTGCGCTGCCCTTCGTGTAGCTGCGGGTTTCCTGGCCTGTCACGGAACAAACCTCCATGCGGTTAGTGGCGAACTTGTGGACCTGTCGGACTTTGCTTCGCCGCTGTCACTTCTCCAACTGGTCCCACCACCAGGCGATCTGTGGAATCGGCAGGGGCGCAGGGTTGGCGTCAGCCGGCTCGTCGGCCCAGAGCAGGCCGTAGCCACCGAAGTCCTGTTCTTCGCCGGTCTCCGGGTCGACAGGCGCGCAGTAACGGGTGGTGAAGTCCGCCCAGATGATGTGCCCGCGAATCCAGTAGCCGATCTCGTGGACGTATCGCCGCAGTTCCGGGCGGGCGGTCGCGGAGACCTGGTCACGCAGATTCAGATAAAGGGACATGATTCGGTCGCGCAGCGCGCGGACCTCGGCGACCGCTTCCTCGGGCGTGCATTGCCGGTCGCGCACCATGATGCTGATGGCGTTCTGGTCGAACAAGCCCTGGAGATTCTCCCGGTGAATGGAGATCAGGTCGTTGTCGAGACCGACGATGACGGATACGGCTTCGGAGGCGGCGCGCACCCGGGGATCGAGGCGTTCGGCTGCGGTCAGTTCGTAGCCGCCGCCGATCGGAGTGAGTGCGGTCAGCCAGGGGCCGGCCACATCGTTGCCACGCATGATCAGGTAGTCGCCCAGTTCGGGGAGTTCACCGAGGCTCTGGTTCGCACATTTCCACAGCACGCCGTCGAAGTAGCTGCAGAAACCCTGGCGCAGGTGCTCGAGCTGGCCCGGGGTCGACACGGTGGAGATGTGGTTCCAGAAGTCCTGGAAGGAGGAGAGGTACGCGTCTCCGGGCGGCACGACGGACTTGGGCGAGGCGAGGATGTGCTTGAGACGGCTGACGTGGACCGTCAGCGGTGCGGGCTGGTCCAGCCCCGGGATCACGTCGAGGTCGTCGTCCCAGGCGCCGCCCCAGTACATGACATAGGTGATGATCTCGGCGCACCGGTCGAGGACGTACGGCATGCAGTGTGCGGTGTACGAACCCGCATTCATGCGCGGCAGCCAGTCACCCTCCTTGCGGAACCCTTGCCGGAACATCCAGGCGACGGCGCCGGCATCTATTTCCTCCGGCTTGTCGTACACGGCGTCGGGCAAAGGGCAGAAAAATGGCGGAACGCCAAGTGTGCGGCGCACGGTTGTCATGCCAAAAATCCCTTCGGGCAGGACTGAGCGGCAGGAATGTCACAGTAATGCTGGGGTGGCCCTCGGAATAAACCCGGAGCATTGGACGGCCTTGGGCGGTGGGGCTGTGTGCGACCCACTACGGACCCAAATGGCGCGGACTCGAGGAACAGCACTCAATGTCAGCGCCTCAACCCCCCGTGGCATTCATTGACGTCCCACTGCCGCACCCCTCGGCAGTCATCGACGTCTCGCTGCCGTCCCCCCTCGGCAGTCCTCGATGCCTCACTGCCGTCAGAAACTAAACAGGACAGTTAGATTCGAACCATAGGGTGGCTTGATCCAGATCGAGCGATCAGGCGTTCGAAACATCCCGAGCGCGCCGCGATGTCCGATATTTAATTATTTCGCCTCCATGCTGGGTGCGACCCCTATGGCGGGAATGTGGTGCGCGCGCCATAGGCCATTCACCTGAATATACCCCCGGACAAGGAGGCTCCTTTTCCGGTTAAATGGAGCTCCCAGCGTATGACCCGCGTCACACGGCTGGATTTCGATCATCACATGCCGGAACCGGGAATCTCGTCCGTCGGCTCCACGCTCGCCACCGGGAGGACCCACCGGCCCCGGACACCGTCCGGCTCGCCGTCGACGCCGGGACCCGGAACGCCCCCTGGATGTGGTCTCCGTTCGACGCGTCCGGGGCGGGGCCGTTCGGCGGCCCTCTTCGGGGCGCGACGGAGGTGGAGTTCTCACCGGTGAGCCGGACGGACATGCTCTCGTCCGCCCACTCGGCGACGGAGCCGTGGACCGCGGCGCGGACGCGAAGGGGAATACGGGACATGCGAGTCCTCCTGAGTCGTCCGCCGGCGGCCCCGTCCGGAAGCCGCCGAGTCCGTGACCGGACCTGATATACGGTCAGGGATACTGGTAGACAAACGATCAACGACCTCGTCGGCATACAGTCAACGCCCTGGTCAAGACGGCCGCGTCACCCCGGGCAGCACCTGAGCCCAGCGTCCCGGCAGACAATCGATGGACAACGGGCCGGCAACAAGGCGCGGCCGTCAGCGTCGGCGGCGGGGAGCCCGCTCGGTGATCCGCTCCACCAGCACGGCCCGACGGACGCGGCGGGGCGGCATCGGTGTGAATCCGCGGCACGAAGAGCCCGCCAGCCCGGGCACGAAGGGGCAGGGCTGCTCATGCTGGTGGGCATGTCTCATCACCTCAGCGGCCCCAACCTCCGCTCCCCTGGACGACGCCCGCCTCGACATGACGGACCTGTTCGCCTTCACCGTGCCTGGCGACCGGACCGTGCTGATCCTGAACGTCAACCCGGTCGCCCCCACCGGCGGCCAGGCGTTCCACCCGGACGCCGTCTACCGCGTCAACGTCGACACCGACGGCGACCACCGCTCCGACGTGGCGTATAGCTTCGTCTTCTCCCCGCCTGAGGACGGCCGCCAGAGCGTCACCGTCCTGCGGGCCACGGGCGAGCAGGCCCGCTCCCACAAGGCCCTCGGCCAGGAGCTCTTCATCGACGTGCCGGTGAACTTCGGCGCCGAGACCACCGCGGCGCACTCCGGGCCGTACACGTTCTACGCCGGGTTCCGCAGCGACCCGTTCTTCGCCGACCTCGACGGCATCGTCGCCAAGTTCCAGTGGACCGGCGTGGACTGGGGTGCCGACAAGAACGTCTTCGCCATCGTCCTGGAAGTGCCGAACGCCGAACTCGGCACACACCCCGAGATCGGCGTCTGGGGCCGGGTCAGCCTGCGCCAGAACGGGCAGCTGACGTCCGTGGACCGCGGCGCCCACCCCTCCCTGACCGCGTACTTCAACGCGGAAGAGGTCAAGGACGCCTACAACGCCGGCGAGCCCGCCGACGACTGGGCCACCTACCGCGAACCCTGGTCCGCCGTCCTCCAGCACTTCGGGGACTACGACCCGCAGGCCGCCGAACAGGCCCTACGCACCGTCCTGCCGGGCATCGGGCCGAGGCGGCTTCGTGCCGTGCCGCCCCCGGAGCCCGGGGAGGACCGCGGGTGCCGTACTCGGCTTCCGCCATCAGTTACTCAAGGGCGGCCCGACCAAGCAGCCCCCGGGGCGGCGACCGGCCCCCGAGGGGCGCGGCGCGGCCCCGGGGGCTGCTTGCGATTCAAGGATGGAGGGACTTCGTGGAGCAGGTGTCACATGGCGACGGCCTTCACCGCGTCGGGGGACTTCTCCCGAACACCGGGACGGTACAGCGCGAAGGTCACGACGAGCCCGACGGCTGCGAGGCCGGCCGCCCACCAGTACGCGGTGGAGTAGCCGTGCAACGCCGCCCCGGCGATCACCTCGGGCGTGGCCTGCCGGCTGCTGAGATAGCTGCCCGCGGCGGTCGCCGCGAGCGTGTTGAGAACGGCGATCCCCAACGAACCACCGATCTGCTGCGAGGTGTTGACCGCCGCGGAGGCCACCCCGGCGTCATCCTCGTGAACCCGGTAGGTGGCCAGGTCGATCGCCGGCGCGTAGACCAGGCCGAGACCGAGGCCCAGGACGAGCAGCGGCGGCAGAATGCCTCCGGCGTAGGTGCTGTCCAGATCCAGGCGGGTGAACCAGACCATGCCCACGCCCAGCAGCGCCATCCCGAGGGGAATCACGATCTTCGGCCCCACCCGGGGCATCAGGACCCCCACGGCCAGGGCGGAGGCAACGACCAGTGCGGCGGGGATGGGCAGGAAGGCGAGCCCCGCCTCGACCGGGGTGTACTTGAGCGTCTGCTGCATGTAGTAGGCGAGGAACAACGCGACCGCGTACATGCCTCCGGTGGCGACCAGAATGGCGATCTGGGAGGCACCTCGATCCCTGTCGAGGAGGATGCGCAGGGGCAGCAGCGGCCCGGCCGTCGTCGACTGCCAGTACGCGAAGAGGGCGATCAGGGCGAGGCCTCCGACCAGCAGACCCCAGCTGGCGGGAGAACTCCACCCGCGCGACTCGGCGTTGGAGAACCCGTAGACCAGGCCGAAGAGCCCCAGGGTGACGAGTACCGCACCGGGGACGTCGAGCTTGGGGCGCTGCTCCGCCCGCGACTGACGCTCGATCAGCAGCAGACCGCCCAGGAGCGCCACCGCCGCGAACGCCAAGTTGATGTAGAGGGTCCAACGCCAGTTGAGGTACTCGGTCAGCAGGCCGCCGAGCAGGTTGCCGAGCGCGCCGCCGGCGCCCGCGATGGCACCGAAGATCGCGAAGGCCCGGCCCCGCTCCTTGACGTCGGTGAAGATGGTCGTCAGCAGGGAGAGGGCCGCCGGGGCCAGCAGGGCACCCGAGATGCCCTGGATCGCCCTGGCCAGCACCAGGAGTTCGAAGCTGCCGGCGGCTCCGCCGAGCGCCGAGGCGGCGGCGAATCCGATGACACCCGCGAGAAAGGCCTGCTTGCGGCCGAAGAGATCGGCGACACGCCCGCCGATCAGCAGCAAGCTGCCGAAGGTGAGTGCGTAGGCGGTGACGACCCACTGCCTGTCGTTGTCGGAGAAGCCCAGGTCGGCCTGGGCGGACGGCAGCGCGATGTTCACGATGGTGGCGTCCAGCATGATCATCAACTGGGCCAGGCCGATCACGGCCAGCGCCCACCACCGCAGCGAGGACCGCGGGGACGGGGGTCCTGATTCGGGCGGGATGCCGGTGAGCTCAGTGGTGGATGCCGACATGGCGGTGCCACTCCGTTCGAAATAGATTGACTAACTGGATGGTTAATATTCCGAGGCAAGGCTGCCCGAGATCCGACGGCCCGTCAACACGACTTCGGGCGAAGAGCGATGGCCGGATGCGACGGAGGTCCGCGAGGGTCACTCCGCGAGTCGGATCCGGATGCCCACCGCGCGGTACCCGGACCCCTTCAGTCGGCTGCCCAGCAAGCCGACCCGCGCGACGAGGCCGTACTTGCGCTTCATCAGGTCGAGGTAGTGGGCGGTGTCCCGGTCGGCGGGCAACTCGGCGACACCGGGCACGGATTCCCCCTTCGGGACTCCCCGCCAGTTGCAGGGGGCGACGGTCACCCGGCCGCTGTTGCGGATCCGTTTGACCTTGCCGGCGCCGGCCGCGCTCCACACGGCCAGGCAGTCCCCGTCCCCCATCACCCACACCGGAGTGGGCACGGCCCGCCCATCCCGGCGGAACGTCGTGAGAAGTACGTACCTGGATGCCGCCAGTCGTTCAACCGAACTGCCCGGCAAGGATGCTGAGGCGGATGGTGAGGTGGTCACCGCGATAGCGTAACTGGTTAGTTAACTCACTGTCGCCGCGAACCGACGTGGCGCCCGTCCCCAAGATGAGGAGTGCTGCGTGCTGAACTTCGCCTTGGCCGTGCTCGCCGGATTCGCCCTGGGCACCCCGGCCGTACCCTTCGGCCTCTCCTCCCTCCCTCCGCCCGTCGCGCTCGTCGCCGTACTCCTCGGCGCGGCCGGATGCCTGCTGTCCGCCGTCTTCGCGGCCGGGTGGCTGCGTACCCGCTGGCTGCTCTGGCGCTCGAAGCGGCGGCCCGTCACCGCCGGGCCGCCGCCAGAGAACCGCCGCAACCGCCGCAACCGCCGGAACCGCCTTGACGGCCCCACCGGCCGACGGGCCCGGCGCCTGGTGAACCGGTACGGCGTGATCGGCTTCGGCATCATCGGGCCTGCGCTCTTCGGCACCTGGGGATCGGCCATGCTTGGCACGGCGCTGGGCCTGCCCCGGTGGCGGCTGATCGGCTGGCTGACGGCCGGTGTCACCCTGTGGTGCACCGTCATGCTGCTCGCCTCCGAGGCAGTGATCGACGCCTTCGGACTGCGGTGACGACACACGCTGCGTACCGGTCCCTGACCGCGAGGAGCACGTCGCCGCGGCCCCCCGGCCTGCCTCGTCGTGGGTCTGCGCATCGCGCCGACCGTCGGCCCGGTCATCGTCGGGCGGTGGCAACTCACCGTTCCGGCAAGGCACTTCTCCCCCTCGCCGGTTCACCCGGAGCAAGACCACCGACGGGACTCCCGAACGAATCGCCTCATGTCTCAAACGAATCCACCGTGGTTCCAGCGGCGAACGCGCTCACCTGGCGAGGGCACCGGGTCCTACGCCCCGGCAAGATCCAGTAGGCGCTGTTAGCATGACTCCCATGTCCCGAGCCGAGGCCACGAAGGCGCGCATCCTCCACGCAGCAACCCAGGAGTTCGCGGCGTACGGGATCGCGGGAGCCCGCGTCGACCGGATCGCCAAGGTCGCCTCGGCGAACAAGAACCTCATCTACGTCTACTTCTGCAACAAGGACGGGCTCTTCGACGCCGTCTTCGACGCACACCTCGGGCGCGGCCTCGACATGGTGCCCTTCACGCCTGACGACCTGCCGGGCTACGCCGGGCGGCTGTTCGACTTCTACCAGAAGCACCCCGAGGTGCTCCGCCTGGCGACCTGGCACCGGCTGGAACGCGGCACTGCCGTGGAACGGGACCCTGCCGTCGCCAAGCAGACCCACGACGACAAGCTCGCCTCTTTGGAAGCGGCTCGAAAGGGCGGAGTGGGCACACCGGGCTTCGCCCCGGCCACACTTCTCACCCTCGTCCTGGCCATCGCCTCGGCCTGGAGCCCGACGAATGCCGCGAGCATGCCGGCGACGACTGTCCTGGCGTCGGACCCGGAGGACTGCCGGAACGCGATCATGGAGGCCGTGCGGCGCCTCCTGTGAGGGGCGGCGTGCATCACTCGCCTCCGCCACGTACCGCGGTGACCGCACACGTTCGCCGGGTTGCCGGGTCACGCGGCGGGGATGGGTCGGGATGCGCGCACCTGACCCGCTACGTTGCCGTGCCGGCGTCAGGGCGGTGCGTTCACGGGCGCCGGAGCGCCGGGTCCGCCCAGTGCGCCACGTCCGCACAGTCCTTGGCCGACCGGAACGCCCTGTCCACCTTCGCCCACACCAGCGCGTCCCACTCGCCCTGGCGATCGGTGAGCCACGGGCCCAGGTCCGGGCGCTTCCACGGCGTGATCTCAGCAGAGACGTCCAGGTCCTCGAAGGACCCGACGATCTCCCATTCCTTCGAGAGCGCATGCCGGGTCGCGGTCTCTGCCTGGATCAGGTGCGAGACCTTGCCCTCGTCCCCGTGCGTGTCCGACACACGCGAACCCACCACCGCCCGAACCGGCACCGAAGCCGTCATGATGCTCACAGGAGGTCCCCTACCGCCCAGGCCAGCAGACACCCTCGAACAGGCTGCACTCGAACGGGTGGACCTTTTTCGAAAAGGTGTCGTTCCACTGGAGAGTAGACCTAATTGTTTGTCAAAAGCGCCTCGCTGCCAGGTGTATCGACGCCTACGTCGAACGCGCCGCCACCCATGCCGAACGCTGGTCAGACCACGCACCTGTCACCGCCGTGTTCGACGTGAACTACTGACGCATGCCTCAGACCTGCCGCACTTCGCCGGTGCCGCGGGGTAGAACCCCCGATCGACAGGCTCCCCTACGACGGGGATTCGTACGCTTCCGGGGCTGCCCTCGGCTGTGGCGGCCGGAGCAAAGACATCACCCTCCACCGGCTTCCTGCCGTACGGGGAGCGCGCTCACGAGACGCTGACACAACCGGCCCTGGCATCCCGGCAGGACTGCTGCAGAGTCTCCGGCGGTCCTGTGGGTTGCGGGTGTTCCGCAGAGCCCGCCGGCGCTCCGGCAGGAATCAGCGGGTGCGGCGCCGCCGGCCGGTGGCCCCGGTGGTGCGGGCGATGAACGCAGCACGTCCTTCGCCCGCCTCATCGACCGGCGGCATCGCGGCCCGTTGGCGGTCGGCGCGGTTCAGCAGCCACGCGGGGGCGGTGGCGCGGGCCAGGTCGAGGAGGCTGTCGGTAAAGTGGATGTCGGCGAACGAGGAGCCTTCCGGGTGGACCTGTCGGGCCGTGGTCCATTCGGCGAGCGCGCATGCGGCGCTCCTGGCCATCGACACGGTGTCGATGGCCGGGCCATCTCGGCGTCCACCAGTGGCGCGCCGCCAGGTCTCCTGCATCGCAGTTACCACTTCGTCCCGCAGACGGTGGAGTTCGTCCAGCGGAGTGTCGCAGAGCGTATCGAAGCGTTCCTCACCGTTCGTCTCCTCGAAGCGGCCCATCTGGCCCGCGTGAGTCGTGGCCACGTACTCCCAGACGGCGAGTCGGGCAAGGCTGAACTCGTCGGAGTCCAGGTCGATCGCGGCCTCCAGGTCGCGCATGATGACGAGATCGTCCTCGGGCAGGCGAGGCGAGTTGAGGTGGGTCAGCACGCCGACCAGGCGTTCATCGACCTCTTCCCGCGAGGCGCGGGCGAGATCGGGCAGCCGGCGCAAGTTCGCGCGCATCTTCCGGATTGCCATCCCACCCTCCTTGACATCGAGGACGGCTTCGGCCTCCGCCCAGTCGTAGAAGGTGTCCTGTCCGGAACCGGGGTCGTCAGGGACGGCGTCCGCGATCCCCGGGCGGGGCGGGTGCTGTAGCGCTCGGCGCGGACTACGGTGCCCTTCTGCTCGCTGGCGGCGAGCGCGGTCAGCAGGGCCTGCTCGATCTCGGCGACCTGGGCCTTCCCGCCGCCGGGCAGGTCGGGCGTCGGCTGCTCGGCCAGCTGCTCGCCGTCGGCGGCGGCCGGGGCGGTGTTGGACGCGCCGGTGACGGTCCACTCGCGCCACTGTGTCGCCGGGGCGACATGCGGTCGGAGCAAGCCGCGGGCGATCGCCCGTTCCCACACGGCCAGTTCCTCGCGGACGATGGGCCGGATCTCGATGCCTTGCTGTGCGTCGTTGCCCATCCGCCCACGGTACGGCGGCCCCCGGAAGCCGGCCATCCGGTTTCCTGCCGCCGCCCGGGAGCCGCGCCCGCACCCGACGGTGCGCCAGGAGCTGTCGGCGGCATCCGAAAGAATGTCCGACATGACACTGCTTCCCGTCACCGCGCCCGCCTCGCTGGTCCGACGCCACGCCCTCGACCCGGAGGCCCACGACTGGGGCATGAAAGCGGAGCACGCGGTGGCGACCCCCAACGGGGACACCTACGTGCTGAGCATCCTGTGGCGGCACGACCGGTACCCCCACGATCCGGCGGTGCCCCGCTTCAGCGAGCGGATGATCACCCGTTACGACGCCGACGGGACGCCCGTCGCCACCGCCGTGCTGGAGCAGCACTCGGACGGCCAGGTGGCGGCCGTCGGCTGGGGCAGCGACGCGAACCTGGCGGTGCTCCCGGACGGCTCGCTGGCGGTGAGCACCGGGCCGGGCAGCACCCACCTGGTCTCCCCCGGGCTGGACGAGGTGCGGGCCGGCTGGCCGATGCCCACAGCGGGCGTGCTCGCGGACGGGCCGGCGGGCGACCCGTTCGCCGCGTCGGTCGCGGTCACGCCCGGCGGGCGGCTGCTGTGCACGACCTCCGAATACAAGGTGGACAACTGGGCGGGCGCGATCCTCAACCTGGTCGCCGTCACCGAGCCCGGCGACGTGCTCGCCCCCGGGCACAAGCCGCGGCTGCGCGCGATCGCCACGCTCACTGACCGGACGCCCCGTCAGACCGGTGCCGACGCCCAGCCGCACGTCGTGTTCGGGGACGCCCCGGTGCTGGGGGCCAACCGCCCGTCGCCGTCGCTGGCCGAGACCCTCACCGAGCTCACCGGGACGCACCGCAGCCTCTACGGCTACGACCGGTCGTTCATGACCCGGCCGTCCGCGCTCGGCGACGACCTGTTCGTCGTCCCGGTGTACGGCCACACCTTCCGCTCCGGCAGTCGCGGCCAGGAATTCAGCTTCGCGCTGCTCGACGACCGGGGCACGGTCCGCGGCCGGCTGGGCGGCCTGCACCTGCACCAGGACAGCCCGTTCACCGGTTTCGACTTCACCGTCGCCGCCGACCCGTACCGCGCCCGTGCCTTCCACCTCAACCGCTACGGCCTTTACGCCTGGACCGCCGACGGAGCGCTGCGGGCCCGGGTTTCCACCGCCGACAAGCCGTTCAAGCCGCTGGTGCACTTCACCCTGCTCGACTGCACCCCTGCCGGCGAACTCCTCCTGGCCCACCGCAAGCAGCACTTCGTGCTGCGCGTCCTCGTCCCCGCCGACCTCGCCGACCTCCCCGCCGCCGTCGAGGCCGCGCTGTCCGGCATCGCCAAGGCCCGCAACGCTCTCAAGAAGCGCTACCAGCCGGTGAATTGGCTCTGGGCGGAGGAGACCTCCACAGTCCACCGCCTGTGACCCGGTCGTTCAGGCCGGCTTCCCGGCCGGCCCCGCCGTCGTGGTCTCGACCCAGTTCATCGTCCGGGCCGTCTCGTAGCCGAGCGCGTGGTTGATGCCGATCATGTGGGTGTTGGTGGTGGCGGTGGTGGTGCAGATCAGCTCCAGGTCCGGCCGTTCGGCAGCGATCGTCCGCGTCTGACGGGCCTTCATCGCGCGACCCAGCCCGTGCCCGCGGTGCGCGGCGAGCGCCGAGGTGTCGTGGATGTAGCCGATCTCCCGGCGGTGCGGGTAGCGGTGGACGACGTGCACGCCGACCACCTGCCGGGTGCTGTCGTCGACGGCGACGACCACCCGCTGTTCGGCGCGCGGCCGAAGCCGTGGGCGTCCCGCCACACCTGCTGGCCGCGTCGTTGGGGCTGAGTACCGCCGCCCCCACTAGAGTTGACCCGTCAGGCCGCGCCGTTCCGAGGAGGACCCGATGCGCCGCCGTTCCCTGCTCGCAGCCGCCGGCCTGGCCGCCCCCGTCTCGATGATGGTCGGCCTGAACGACGCCTTCGCGCAGGTTTCCGGGAGGCCCGCTGCGTCGCCCGTCCCGCTGGACGCCCGCATCGCCTCGGCCCGCGCCCACTTCGACACCGGACGGCACACCCAGCTCCTGACCGCCCTGCCCGGCCTGCTGGCCGACGCACACCAGGCCGCGCGGGGCCGCGAGGAGATCACCCTCGCGCGCCTGGCCACCCTGTACGTCCTGGCCTCCCAGGTGCTCACCAAGACCGGCAACTACGACCAGGCCCGCACCACCACCGACCGCGCCATGGTGTACGCCGACCTGTCCGGCTCCCCGATCGCCGCCGCCGCGGCGGCCCGCGAGAGCAGCATCATCCTGCGCCACCAGGGCGAGGCCGCCGCCGCCCAGCACCGCATCATGGCCGCGGTCGCCCGCGTCGAGGCCACCGGCCTGAAGACCGACGCCCAGTCCTCCGCCTACGCCCAGATGCTCTGCACCCAGGCGTACACCCACGCCGTCGCCGGCGACCGCGCCCAGGCCCTCACCGTGATCCAGGAGGCCCGCAGGGCAGCCCGCTCCCTGCCCGCCCAGGCCCCCGACGGGCGCCTGTTCCCGCTCACCCCCGCCGCCGTCCAGCTCTACGCGGTGGGCGTCCACTGGGCGCTCGGAGATGTCGGCGCCGCACTCGACGTCGGCCGCACCCTGCACCCCGGCCAGTTCCGCACCGCCGAGCGCCAGGCACGGATGCACACCGACCTCGCCCGGGCCTGGTGGCAGCTCGGCAAGCCGGACCGAACCGCCGCAGCGCTCCTGTCGGCAGCCCGTGTCTCCCCCGCAGAGGTCCGCGACCGGCCCGCCATCCGCGCCATCGTCACCCAGCTGCACAGCCACCACGCCAAGACACCGGGCGTGCCCGAGCTGGCGAAGGCGGCCGGGCTGCCCGGCTGAGACAACATACTGGGCAGAGCTCCCACGCCCCAACCGCCCGCGGTCGCGCAGGACCTCGCCGCCGTCCGCTGCATCATCCCGGCGCCCTGGCGGCGCATCGGACGGCCGCCAACTCGCCGATCCGTCCATGAGTGAGCACAGAGGTAACTCGGTCGGGTGACCTGGTGCGTGCCCTGCCCTGTCGGCAAGGGCGGGCCGGTACGGTCCCGCCGTGACCCTCCTCACCTCCCTGCCACCCGTCCGCGGGCGCAGCCCCTCCTCCCTCCTGGCGACCGGCGCCGCCGGAGCCGTCGCGCTCGGCACCTGGGGCCTGCTACTCACCGACCTCGGGCCGTCCCTGCGCGCGGTCGGCCTCGGGCCGGTGGAGTCCTGGGCCGCGCCCGCGGTCCTGCCGGTGTTCGCGGGGTTCGCGATGCGTCAGCGGTTGCTGCTGGTCCCCCTCGGCGTGCTGCTGATGGTGCTGCTCCACCAGACGTGGCACGGGCAGCAGGGGCCGGTGTTCGGCTGGGGCTGGTGGCCGGCGCTGGGTGAGGCGTCGTGCCTGTTGTTCCTCGGTTCCGTACTGCCCTGGATGGTCCACCGGTTCGCCGGGATCCTGGAAGCCGAACAGGACTGACGGCTCGTCGACGGTCGTCGGCTATCGACGCCACCGCGCGCGCAGGCCGGACCGGGCCGGGCTCGGTACGCCGTCCGACACGGCGCGCTCGGCCGACTGCACCTCTGCGGATTCGGCGGGCCCCGCTTCGGAGGTGGCCCCGAAGACGGCGTGCCGCACGGGCTCCCAGTCCTCCCGACGCCACCACTCGAACAGACGGACGCTGCCGATCACCGGCACGGTCAGCGCGTCAGCGAACGCGCGGTCGGTGTAGACCTCGGCGTCCCGCTTCGCAGGCGCCAGCTTGACCTGGTGGTTGACGACCAAGACGCCGCCGTCGACCGGCTCGGTCCCGGTCAGGCCGGACCAGGTCGCCAGATGCTTGAGCAGCTTGTCGGGCAGACTCTGCGGCGGCCGGTTGCTCGCCGACTTGACCTCGACCAGGACCCGGCGGCCGCCGTACTCGGCCAGCAGGTCCGCCGACTCGGTGCCGTACACGTCGTCCAGGCGGGTCACCGTGGCGCCCGCCGCCACAAGGACGTCGTGCACCGCGTCCTCCAGCTGCCGGCCGGTGCCGAACAGCAGGCCGTCGCGCAGCGGGTCCGCCACGGCCTGCAGCACCGCAAGCTCCCGCTGCAGCTCGGCCTGCCGCTCCTCGTGGTCGAGCTGCTCCTGGGTGATCGCCTCGATCAGGCGGGCCTCGGCGTCGGTGGCGAACGCGGCGTCGCGCACCAGGGTCGAGCGGGCGCGGGTCAGCGCGCCGGGCACGTACGCGGGCAGCGCGTGCTGAATCAGCCATTCCGCCAGCAGTTGCTGGTCAGTGCCGTGCGGGACGACGAACCACCGGGCGCCGCCCCCGTCCGGTACCCATACCCCCGCGATCGGGGTGCCGAGACCGTCGACCAGGATCGGGCGCAGCACCCCCTCCTTGGGCTTCGGCGCGATCACGGCAGAGCCGGGCCGCCCCGAGTACGAGGCCGCCTGCAGGAGCGTCAGGCCGAACCAGGTCTCCGGGGGGCGGTTGAGCAGCCGGGCACCCAGTTCGTGCTCGGCGTGGTCCAGGCCGCCGGCGAGATGGGGGCACACCCCGGCGGGGAGCGGGCTCGCGGCGATCTGGCCGTAGCGGTCGGGCAGGTGGATGCCGGGAGCGACCTTGCCCGAGAAGACGTTGTGGCGGTGCTCCCCCGCGCCGGTGCACGCGACGACAAGCACGCTCTCGCCGCGCCGCAGGGCACCCGCGGCGTACCGGGTGTACTCCTCCGCGCCGGTCGCGGGCCCGAGGACGGGGGACAGGATCGCCGCGCAGTCGCTCGTCTCCAGCCCCTTCCAGCGCGGCTCGATGCCGAGCGCCGCCCAGTTCGGCCCGGTGGGCTGCGGCTCCGAGGTGGGCCGGCTGCCCGGCCCGGCCACCGAGCCGATCACCGTGGGGGCGAAGGGCGCCGGGGGCGGCGGCGCTTCGACGGATATGTGCAGAGGAACCGGGGCGGCGGACGGCGAGGTCGTGCTCATGGTGGACACGGTAGCCGCCCCCGGGAGGCCAGCCGGGTCAATTCTCCCCTACTACCGGTGCGTTCGTTCGAATTGTCCGTGCGTGCACCGGGCGGTGAAGCCCGGCCGGGCGGACCCGGGGGCGGCCGGGGTACGGCATGATCGAAGCAGTCGAGGTCGAGGAGTCGAGGTCCACCGTGCACGCTGGCAGTCCCACCGGAACCCCGCCTGGCAGCCGGCTGTCGCCCGAGGAGCTCGCGCTCCTGGCCGAGCTGCGCGGGCGTGGCGCGCACCAGGACCGCCCCGGGCTGGCTCCGCTGGGCGGCCTGGCCTCCGGCGCCTTGTCGTGTTCGCCCAGCCGGAGGTCGAGGGGGGCTTCCGGGGTGCCGGACTCCGGCGGCGGGTTCGGTGGCCGCTCTGAGTGGTCAGGGTGCTCGGGGTGCGTCGGCCTTTCGGGGTCCGGCGGGGTGCCCTCTGCGCGCTTCCTGCGGAACATTCGGGGTCACTCCCCCTGCCTTGGTGGCGGTCACGTGGGGGACCCGAGGTCCCGTACGAGCTCCAGCAGTTCCCGGATCGCAGCCGACGGCGCCCTTCCCCGGTCGAGGTAGGCGCCGAGTAGCTCCCGGTCTGCCGGGGCGAGCGAGGCGAGCGGCCTGCCCACGAAGGAGAGCGGGTCGCCGAGGTCGTGCACGGTCGAGCCGTGGACCACGTGGCGGCCTCCGGGTGGGGCGGCCAGCAGGCGCGGCGGGTCCTCGCGTGACGCCCCCGTGAGCAGGCGTGGCGTCGGTACCGGGGCGAGGGTGACCGATTCATGGAAGTGCGTCCTTGCCCCGTCGCGGGACCGGCCGCCGACGACGTGCCAGGCAGTCACGGCGGTCCAGTCGGACTCCTGCTGGAACAGGTAGACGCCGCCGGTCGACGGTGACGAACTCCTCGGGGGACAGGAACACCGCGGACTCGACCGTGCCGTGCTGCTCGGGTACCTCCCACCAGCCGTCGGCCGACAGAGGCTCCAGGGCGGCGTCGGTGAGGCGCACACGGCGCCGGTCCGCCAACAGGAGCCGCTCGCCGGAGGGGTCGACGGCGTGGATGGTGACGTGCTCCAGACCGAGGTCGTCGTACAGGTCTACCTGCTCCAGCCGACCGTCGTCCGTGCCGATCAGGGCAGCCGTCTTGCCCCACAGCAGGACGACGAAGACGCGCGAAGTAGCGAGGATCCGGGCTTTGTTGAGGGCCCGGCCGTGTGCGAGAACCTCCGCCCCGTATGGCCCGTAGAGGACGAGTTCCGGTTCCCGGTACGGCTGCGTGCGCACGGCGACGACCGCGTCGGGCGCCGAGGCAGGTCACGGCGGCGGGGCCGGTCCTGCGGTGGTCGGCGGACCAGAGCACGGAGCGGGAGCGGAGATCGTACACGTCGATGCGCGTGGCGAACACGCCGTCGGGGTGCGCCCCGCCGGGCAGGTATGCCTCCCGGACCATGACCGGCGCCCGCCCCGACCCTCCGGGGCCGAAGGAGAGCAGGCCGGTCCCCGTCAGGCCGGCCGCTCCCAGGCCCCCGCGGTCGGGCAGCCGCCACACGGCCAGCTGGGCGGCGGCGTGGGCCGTGCGCTCGGCGTCCCGCGGCCGGTGGCGCCACGAGGTGAGCCGGGCGACCAGACCACGAGGGTCCGTGGGCGGGGCCCAGTGCTCGGACGGGTGGCGGTGGGCGATCCGCAGCGCTTCGGTGACGGGGACCGCTTGCATGAGGCGCCAGAGCCCTGCCGGGTCGGCGGCCCGTACGAGCCGCTCGGCCACCGCGTCGATCTCGGCTGGCGTTCCCCAGGCCAGGCGGTCGGCGCCGCGCCGCTCCCGTAGGTAGAGCAGCGCGGTTCCGACGGCATCGCGTTCGGTTTCGGCGGCGTCTCGGCCGTCGGCGCTGTCCGGAAGACGGGCGAGGCGCTCGCGGTGCAGGGCGAGGCTCTCCTCGACGATCGCGGTGGCCTCGGCGTGCCGCTCCAGGGCGATGAGTTTGGCCGCGGCGTCGTCGCGACGGGTGGCGAGGAGGTCCTGGAAGTGGAGTCCCACCTCGGCGAGTTGGCGGTAGAGGCGGATGGATTTCAGGAGCGCGTCGACGGATTCGGCGTGCCGCCCGGCGTCCCACAGGTGCAGGCTCTGGATGTGCAGGGTGCTCGCGAGTTCATCCCCGTGGCCGGCCGGGTGGAGGCCCGTCAGCTGGGTCAGGAACTCCACCATCCGGCCGGCGCCCTCGGCTGCGTCCGCGGAGCGCCCTGACATGGCCAGCAGGTAGCCGTTCACCATCTCCAGGCTGTTCGTGTCCCTGGTCAGGGCCAGATACCGGATGGGGTCGCGGTCCAGGATCTCCCCGAAGAGCCGTTGTGCCTCGGCCACGGACGCGTGGGCGGCCGCTGCGGCCCCGGTCTGCCAGAGCGCGAGGGGGCGGCGAGCGCGGGGTCACGGCGCAGCAGCGGGTAGAGGACGGCGGGGCCGACGTGCGGCCAGCGTTCGGCGGCGGCGATGAGCAGGACCCGTGCGGGGAGTTCGCCGCGCAGGAGGCCGTTGTGGAAGAGCCATGCGAGGTGGGCGTCCGGCCAGCGGTCGGCGTAGTCGACGAGGATCAGTACCCCGGCCCGGTGGCCGGTGCGCAGGTCCTGGCTGCCCTCGGCGGGCAGGTAGGTGTCGGTGCCGTGCACGGCGTCGACGACGAGCCAGCCGGCATCGGCGCATTCGGCGGCGAAGCGGGCCGCGAGGCGGGACTTGCCTGCGCCGCCGGGTCCGTGCAACCACCGCACGGCCGTCCGCGCGGGCTGGTCGCGCCACGCGCGGAGCCGGCCCAGCTCCGCCTCGCGGCCGGTGAACTCCACGATCTCGCTGCGGGCGTCAAGCATCCTGCTGGGCTGGGCACGCAGCCAGGCGGAGTCCCGCCGCAGGCCGTCGGCGGCGCCGTGGGTGTCGCGGGCGTACAGCAGGTAGACGGGGGTGCCGTCGCCGAAGACGTGGATGTCGGCGCCGACCGCGCCGTAGGCGAAGCCGGCGACGGCGCGGACCTGCTGGTGGACCTCGTCGGGGAGGTCCACGGTCAGCCGGTCCCGTCCGCGCCGTCTTCTTCGGCGGTGGCACCTGCCCCTCGGCCGCCTGGTGGTAGTGCAGGTTGCCGCCCTGCACAGCGAAGAGGGTGCCGTGGTCGCGGGCGGTGTTCGACTGCGCCCACACCTGGCGTCCGGCGGGCAGGCCGTCCTGCACACGGGCGACGAGGTCCCGCAACTCGCCCTCGGAGTCGGGGTGTTCCTCGGTGGCCATGGCTCCGATCAGCGCACTGGCTCCCGCGCCGGCGAGCGCCGTCAGTGACTCGGTCAACATCCGTCCTCCTGACTTTGATGTGGCGGGCGGCCCCGGGAGACCCAACTCCGCTCGCCCTGAAGCAGGTTAGCCCGGGCCGGGCCGGTCGTGGCTGGATGAATGACTTCGATGTTCTCGGCGCCGGTGGTCCAGTGGTGCCAGATGCCGGGGGTGAGGGCGAGGGTTTGGGCCGGCGGAGCTCTACTCCACCGTCGACTCCCCCGCAGCCGCCGTCGCGGCCGAGGTCACCGCCGAGGCCTCCGGACACGACCCCGTCCGGGTAGTCCTGGAAGCCGACAACATCGAGGCACGCCCCCACGAGACCTCGACCCTCATCCTCGGCCCCATCAAGGACGGCGCCACCCCGCACGACGCCGTCACCGGACTCGTGGGCCACGCCATACGCATCGCCGACGGCCTCCTCCCCGACCCTGCGGGCCTGCGCGAGCAGCTCGACGACCTCGCGGACACCGTCGCCGAGTTCGAGCGTTCCTTCGTGACCGAGCGCTCGTCCATCGCTGCCTGGATCGCGGCCCACTCGTCCTCCGTGAACAGGGGCTTGGCCATCCGAATCGGCAGGCCCTTCACGTCGCGGGCGATCTTGCGTGCCTTCACGGAGCGGCCGGTCAGTTTCAAGCCCGTGGTCGCCGGCGAGCGCAGGATCTCCCAGGGCCGGCCCATCGTCTCCGGTCGCGCATGCCTGCTTCAAGTGGGCCTCACCACGGGTGTTTCGGCGACGGCCGAAAGGACTGGGACCGCGCCCGCCGGCAACGTCAGGATGGGTTCCGAGGGCGGCGGGCCGGGGGCCGCGGGGACACCGGTGGTTCCCCCGGGCCTGATGGCCGTCCGAATCGAGAAACCACCCATGGAGGCGTTCATGCGTATTCGTCGTGCTTTCGCGGCCACCGTTGTCGGTGCCACGCTCGCCCTGGCCGCCGCGGCCGGACCGGCCGTGGCGGCCACGCCCGCCCCTGCCTCGTCGGCACCCGCTGTCCAGGCTGTGTACACGTGGCAGCCCACCGGCGAGTACTACAAGGCCAAGTCGGCCTGCCTGGCCCGCGCCTCGTACTTCCTGGCGGCGTCCAACGTGATCGACTACCGGTGCGTCAGCGAGGGCGGCCTGTGGGCCGGTCAGGTCAAGGCCAGCTGATCGAACGCAGGAGGCGCCCGGTGGCGGTCGAGCCTACTGCGAAGGCCTCGCCACCGGGCGCCTCCCACGGGGGCAGGGAGTTCCGCGTCCTCGTCGCTCACCGGCCGGTCGGCAGCAGGGCTTGAAGCGGCCGTGAGTAGTTGTTCGCGAGCTCTGGTCAAGAGGTCTCGCTGGTCTCGTCATCTTGTGGGCTGTCTGGCATTCAGGAGTTCGCAGGGGACGAGCCGTTGGTGCTCAGCAAGGTGAGGCCGAGATGGGTCAGTGAGCTCCTTCAGAGTGGCCACTGATCGGGTGACGGGCCAGCGTCCCGTAACACACGAGGCTCCCGTGCCGTTGAGAGATGTGCTCGACGTCTCAATTCATCAGCGCAGGTGCCTCGTTGGTTCCCCGTCCTGCCGCACTCGACTTGCCGCACGCTCTGGTCGAGTGGGTATCCATGCTCATCGTCACCCGTGAGGGTGACCGACGCTGCAAACTGCCGCCTCACCAGCGCGCTCTCGTCGGCCTGGTCTACCTGCGCCGGCACGACACGCTCGCACAGATCGCCGCCGGCTTCGGCATATCCGTCGGGACCGCCCACACCTACGTCACGGCCGTCGTCGGGCACCTGTCCCGCCAAGCACCCGGCCTCCTGCGGGTCCTGCGCGAGACCGACCCGGATGACGTCCTGCTCGACGGGACGCTCGCCGAGTGCGACCGGGTCGGCGACAGTCGGGCCGACTTCTCCCAGAAGCACCGCCGTCACGGCGTGAACGTGCAGGTCGTGGCCGATCCCACCGGCAAGCTGCTGTGGATCTCACCCGCGCTGCCCGGCCGCACCCACGACCTGACCGCGGCCCGTGCCCACCGCATCATCCGGATCTGCGAACGCCAGGGCGTCCCCGTGCTCGCCGACCGCGCCTGCATCGGGGCCGGCTCCTGGGTGACCACACCCATCAGACGGCTTCCCGGCCGGGACCTCACCACGACCCGGCGGACGATCAACCGAGCCTTGTCAGCAGCACGAGCACCGGTCGAACGAAGCATCGCGCGACTCAAGTCCTGGCAGATCCTCCGCCGGGCCCGCTGCAGCCCCAACCGGATGACCGTCATCGCCGTAGCCGTCCTCACCCTGGAACGTCAACGCTGATGAATCTCATTGCCGTTTCAGGGTGAGGACGGATTGGCAATGGCCGTCATCCAGTTGGGAACCGTCTCACGACCAGACAAGTCGACCTTCGGCAACGGAACAGACCGGATAGTCCCCCGCGCCGATCCTCGTCAGCATCTCCGCCACGGAGTCGAAGTAGTGAGCCAGTGACGCGTACTCGCCGGTGACCGTGGGCGCACCCACGAACCATCTGCCGATACGTCCGTCCCTCGCGTCGATGAACTGTCCCATCCAGCCGTCCCGGTCCGACTGGAACGGGATCCACTCCTCGCGCCACTCGCTCCCACCGGACAAGGGGTGATTCGCGTAGAGCCTCTCCATCGCCCGGATACCCAGAAAGAAGCTTCCCTCGTCGGGGAACCCGTCGAAGCCGCAGCACATCACGTCGTCGTCGACGTCTTCCTCCGGCAGATCCGGATTGTTCTGCAACAGCCACGTCCGCAGGTCCACATGCAGGGAGATCCCCATCCGCTCTTCGGCTGCCGCGAGCATCTGCTCCGTAGCGGGCCCCGGCAGATCCGCGTGATCGGCCGGCGCGTGCTCCCGAAGAAGGCTCACCACACGCGACCAACTCTCAGCCACACTCATCGCTCTATGCCCTCTCTGCAGGGATGTCTCCGTCCGACTACGCCACTGCGGAGGTTGGGAAGTACCGGCCGGAGAACCTTGCAGGGATGGTACTTCGAGCGTGCGTTCCATTCCTCCCCACGATCGTCTTCCGCCCCGAAGCGCAGGGTCGGCCCCTGAGCGAACTGCCCGCCCGCGACTTTCACAGACAAGCCACTGTGCCCGGCGGGCCCAGCCGAACAGCTTCCAGGACTCAAGCGAGGGCCACGGCGTCACCCCGGAGTGGCGAACCTGACAACGCTCACTGACGCGGGGCCGGAAGCGCCTCGTGCGACCGGCGTCCCGGAAGCGATCACTCCGCCGCGAAGGCGGTGGAGGCCTTTGTCGAGCGCGCCGCCGCCCATGCCGGGCGCCGGTCCGATCCCGCGCCCGGCCACCGCCCTGGCCCGCATGGCCTTCGCATGCCGCGAGGCTGGATCGCCCTCCTGCCACGGGAGACCGGGCGAAGGGACCACCCGCGCCTGCAGCCTGCGACCCACGACCCGGCCGCGACCCGCCTCGGCCCGGTAGCCACCGGGGGCGGCCTCGCCGTCGAGCGTTTCGAGCGCAGAACGATGGCGCAGGCGCACACCCCGACCACGACGGAATCCGGCCGACGCCTCGGCATGGCGTCGGACCGGAAGGTACTATCGGTTTCCGCACTGACTGACTATCAAGTGCACGCTATTCATTGGACATTGCTGTCGGGGGCGCCAACCGGCCCCTCAGCTGGGGGCGACCTGGGAAGTCGCGCCGAGCCGCGCCCCCCTGTGCCCCACCCTCCGCACCGGAATCGACCACCGAAACCGGTAAGAACCAGAAAGCGTCCATTGGTTGCCATCGCACATTCCGAGCTCGACGTCTTTCCACTCTGCCTCGGCGGCAGCGTCTTCGGATGGACCGTCGACGAGCGGACATCCTTCCGCGTCCTCGATGCCTACGCCGCCGCGGGCGGGAACTTCATCGACACCGCCGACTCCTATTCCCAGTGGGCCCCCGGAAACACCGGCGGGGAGTCCGAGTCCATCCTCGGCAACTGGCTGGCCGCGCGCGGTCAGCGGGACCGTTTCGTCATCGCCACCAAGGTAGGCCGACTGAACGGACTGTCCGGGCTCACGGCGAAGGTCGTCCACCAGGCGGTGGAGGAATCCCTGCGCCGACTGCGGACGGATCATATCGACCTCTACTACACGCACGCGGACGACCCGGAAACTCCCCTCGAAGAGACCCTCGCCGCACTCGACACGCTGATCACGGCAGGAAAGGTGCGCCATATCGGCGCCTCGAACATCAGCGGTCCCAGGCTGGCCGAATCCCTTGAGGTATCGAAGCGTTCGGGGCTCGCCTCGTACGTGGCGGTCCAGCCTCCCTACAACCTCATGGAACGCGAGCCCTTCGAGAGTGGGATCGCCCCGGTCTGCGAGCGCGAGGGCGTCTCCTGCGTCCCGTACTTCGCCCTGGCGCAGGGCTTCCTGACGGGCAAGTACCGCGAAGGCGCACCCGCCGTTCCCAGCGTCCGCAGCGACGCGGCACGACCGTACGGCGAAACGCCCCGCGGCCGCGCGGTGCTCCGGACGCTGGACACGATCGCCGCCGAGCACGGCACCGCCCCCGCCGCGGTGGCCCTGGCCTGGCTGAGGGCGCAGCCCCATGTCGTCGCTCCGCTCGCCAGCAGCAGGACGCCCGAGCAGCTCGCCGAACTGACCCCGGGAGCGAGCCTGGAACTCTCCCCGGCCGAGGTTCACTCGCTGGATCTCGCTTCACGGACCACCGCGGCGGACCACCATGCGCATGTCGACTGAAGGAGGAGGAGCCGCCGTGACCCTCACCCCCCACACCGCCCTGATCGGATTCGACGCCCTCAAGTCGTTCATCTCAGTAGCGCGCGATGAATACGAGGCCTGTACCCCGCAGGAACCACCCTCCTGTTTCGCCCTCCTACTCGGCACCGTCGACGACGGTGTAGCGGCCATCACCTCGGTCCAGTTCGCGACCAACGTCCGTGCCACCGACCCGATGGCGCTCGAAGAGTTCTCGCGCTCCATAGAGCCGTGCTTCGGAAGCGCCTACCGAAACCCCCGCCGGGGATTCTGGTGCAGCTCGCAGGATCTGCTTCGTATTCACCGGCAGGCGGACCGTGACGGGGTCGAGATCCTGGGCTCCATTCATCTGCATCCCGACTGGCACCGGATCGGCCCACCCGAAGAGCGAGGGCTGCGAATAAGCGAGGAGCCGACACCGATGGACCGCTACATGTTCGACAACAGTCGGTACCCGGTGAACATGATCTGCTATCTGGAATCCGGCCCACAGGGGGTTTCCGCCGCACTCGCGGCATGGGGTCCTCCTCCTGAGGACGAGGCCGCGGCGCCATGCCCCCGCCTCCTTCTGAGGTTCAGCGTGTCCTGAGGAACGGCAGGCTCACCCCTGGCCGCCCGCGCCACCGACGCCCGCGTCGAACGCGCCGCCAGCCACGCCGAGCGATGGTCCGACCACGCACCCGTCACCGCGGCGTACGACCACGAGTCCTGACCGCCCTTCACTGGCGGAGCCCCCGGCGCACCCCGGGGGCTCCGCCCGGGACGGCACCCCGCGGGCGATGCTGGGCGAGTGGCTCCAGGGCCGGGTGGCCTGCCGCGTCCTGCGTCCGGACGCGTCCGTGCCGTACGACCGGGAGACCTCGCGCATCCTCGACGAGGCCGTGCTGCGCACATCCGAGTCCGACGTCCAGGCGCAGGCCAGGCTGAACGCCTGGAGGTTCCGGCTCGACCGGCGGTCGGCCGAGGACCGGCCGTCGGATGCCGCGGCGGCCCGTCGGCTGGCGAAGCGGCACTACGAGCGGGAGAAGGCGGCGGGCGGTCCGGGCCTGCCCGCCGCCGCCCGCACCTGGGCCCGGCGCTGCCTGGCGGACGGCGAGTTCGGCCAGGCCGCGGCCGCGGCGTCGGACGCGGTGGACGCGATGGCGGACACCGCCCGCCGCCAGGCGTACTTCCACGACAAGCGGAACTCGCTGGCCGGTCTCACCACAGCGGCATGGCTGGCCGCACGCGCCTACTGCGAGGACGGCCGCCCGGGTCCGGCGGCCGCCGTCCTGGAACGTGCCCAGTTGCTGGTGTTGGAGGACATGTACCTGCGCCCCCGGGCGATCGAGGCCGCCGTGCGGCGCTCCGGCGATACTGCTCTGGCCGAGCGGTACGACGCCGTCGACAGGGTGCTGCTGGTGCCCACCGGCGTGACGGCCGCGCTGCCCCTGCAGGCCGGTTTCGCAGGTACGGGCATCCGGGTCACCTCGCTGCCCGCCACCTCGCTGGCCCGGCCCGCGGTTCCACCCCTCGGCCCGGACACGTCGGCGGTGGCGGTGGCCGTCCCGCGGCGGCCGGACGCCGGCAGCATTCCCGGTACGGTCGCGGAGGTCGCGGCCGTACGGCGTGCCTTTCCCGGTGCCCGCCCGCTCGTCGACCGGGACGCCACCCTGCGTGCCGTCACTGCCGGGATCCCGGCGGAGCTGCTGCACTTCGGATGCCACGGCGTCGCGTCGACGGACGTCCTCGCCGGGGCGTTGCTGCTGGCCGACGGCGACCTGACGGTCGGCGACATCCTCGACTCCCCGGCGCAGGTGCGCGGCACCCGGCTGGCCGTCCTGTCGGCCTGTCGCAGCGCGGTGGCGGACCGGGCGCGGCCCGGGGAGGCGGTGAACCTGTCCACCGCCGTGCTCGTCGCCGGCGCGGACGCCGTCATCGGTTCGCTCTGGCCCGTCTCGGACGCGGCGACCACCCACCTGATGTCCGCGTTCTACGCGGCGCTCGCCGACGGCGCGGACCCCGCCCGGGCACTCAGGACCGCCCAGCGGACGGTCGGCGCCGACCCTCGCTGGCGCAGGCCCTACTACTGGGCCGGCTTCGCCTACTGGGGGCTGTAGGGCGTGGGGGGGGGCGGCGGCGGCCCGGGCCGGCCCCGGGGGCGGGGGGCCGGCGGCGCGGACCCCCCCCCCCCCCGGGGGGGGGGGGGGGGGGGCCGGGGGGGGGGGGGCCCCGGACCCCCCC
>NZ_JBHXEM010000042.1:55408-62546 GCF_042724755.1 Kitasatospora sp. NPDC127067
GGGCCGCGCCGGGTGGTGTGGCTGCCCGTTCTTGGGGCGGGTGGGCCGTTGGTGGGTTTTTTGTGGGTGCTCGTCGTGGCCAGGCTCGTCCCGCCACCGGCGGGACCGTGCGCAGGCCGTCCTTCCCCGCACCCGACCGGGGTCAGGAGGAGGGGTCCTCCTCGGCGGCGGTCCCCAGGACCGCCTCGGTCGGGACGTCGGCCGGTTCGACCGCCCTGAGGTCCACCCGCCCGCCGCGCAGCACCAGCCAGGCGTGCTTGGCCTCGTCCAGCGACCGGAAGATCCTGGTCATCTCGTCGATGAGCCTGCGGGCGGCGGCGGCGGTGAGCGTCAGGCCCGTGAGGAACACGGTCACGCCCGCCACCAGGGAGACCGGATCGACGGCCCGCTCGGGCTGCCCGTCCGCGTCGTTGCACTCCGTCTCGACGGAGGCCGACGAGCCGAACTCCGCGAGGGACAGCCCCGACAGCAGCTGATCCAGCCGGGCGGACACCTGCTCGGAACGCACCCCGGCGGGCGATTCCACGATGATGACCAGCTCGCCCACTTCGCCCCCAGTCCACGGACTTCCGTGTCTCGGGTGGAATCGTCCCACGCGCCTTCCGGCCGGACGACGGTCCCTTCCCGCCCTTCGGGCCGGCGCTGATCAGGACCACCGGGAACGTCCGCCGATCCGCGCCGCCGCTGTGTCCGCGCCGTCCGCCGCCGCTCCGGCGACGTGAAGGTTCGACGGCCCGAGTATGTCATCATGTGATGACATCGCATGATGACAACGGGTGGCACCTCCCATCGGACACGGCTGGGTTCCGGGGGCCTCCAGCCCCCGGTTCGACCACTCGATCTCCGACGAAAAGGACACGCCGATGGAGACCCTGTCGACGCGCCGTGAGCGGGCGCTGGTGCCCGTCCTGGTGTTCCTCAGCGCTGTGGTGGCGGTGATCAGCAGTCTCGGCGCGCCGATGATCCCCACCATCGCGGCCGTCGACCACGTCTCGCTCTCCGAGGCCCAGTGGTCCCTGACCATCACCATGCTGGTCGGAGCGGTCACCACCCCGGTGCTCGGCCGTCTGGGCGACGGACCGCACCGCCGTACGGTCACCCTCACCGCCGCCGCCGTGGTGGTGCTCGGCAGCGTGCTGGCCGCGCTGCCGCTCGGCTTCGGCTGGCTGGTCGCAGGGCGCGCGCTGCAGGGGGTCGGGCTCGGACTCACCCCGCTGGCCATCGCCACCGCACGGGACAGCCTCGGCCCCGCGGCCTCCCGCTCGGCGGTCGCGCTCCTGTCCATCACCACCGTCGCCGGCGTCGGCCTCGGCTACCCGATCACCGGCCTGATCGCCGAATCCTTCGGCATCCACGCGGGCTTCTGGTTCGGCGCCGTGATCAGCGCCCTGGCCCTGCTGCTGGCCGCCCTGGTGCTGCCCCCGACCACGGACCGCGAGAGGCGCCCGCTGGACGTGCCCGGCGCGGTGCTGCTCGGCCTGGCCCTGGTGGGCCTCCTGCTCGTGCTCAGCGAGGGCGAGACCTGGGGCTGGGACAGCGCCCGGCTGCGGACGGTGGCGGTCCTCTCCCTCCTGCTGCTGGCCGGCTGGCTGTGGCACGAGCTGCGCACCGCCCACCCGCTGGTCGACCTGCGCGCGCTGCGCAACCCCGTCGTCCTGACCGCGGACGTGGCCGGCCTGGTCGCGGGCGTCGGGATGTACCTGCTGATGTCACTGGTGATCCGCTACGTCCAGACCCCGACCTCCGCCGGCTACGGCCTCGGCGCCTCGGTCGTGGTCGCCGGCCTCGTCCTGCTGCCGTTCTCGGCGGCCAGCCTGCTGTCCAGCAAGGTGGTCCCCGGGCTCGCCCGGCGCACCTCCTCCGCCCTGGTGCTCCCGCTGGGCTGCGCGGTCTCGCTGGTGTCGGTGCTGCTCTTCCTGTCCGCCCGCGACCACCTGTGGGAACTCATGGTGGTGATGGGGATCGCCGGACTCGGCGTCGGCTGCACCTTCGCCGTGATGCCCGGGCTGATCGTCAACGCGGTGCCGGCCCACGAGGTCGGCAGTTCGGTCAGCTTCAACCAGGTGCTGCGCTACGTCGGCTACTCCACCGGCAGCGCGCTGTGCGGCGCCGTGCTCCAGGCGCACACCGCGCCGGGACGGCAGCTGCCCACCGACAGCGGCTACCGGGACGCGGCGCTGATCGGCTGCGTGGTGTGGGTGGTGATCGGCCTGGCTACGATCGTCCTGCCGCGGCTCGGTGCCGCGACCGGCTCCCGGAGGGGTGCGCGCGCGAACGAGGGGCTGATCGTGGAAGAGAGCATCGACGACATGGTTGTCGGCGGGAGCGAGGCAACCGTCCTGCGGGCCGGGGCGGAGCGGTGACCGACGCCACCCCCGACGCCACCCCCGAGGCCGGCAACGGACCGGAGCCCGCGGCACCCCGGCGCCGCGACGCCGCCCGCAGCCGGGAACTCCTGATCCGGGCGGCGACGGAACTCTTCGCCGAGCGTGGATTCGAACGCACCACCATCCGGGAGATCGGCGACCGGGCCGGCGTCGACCCGGCGCTGATCGCCCGGTACTTCGGCGGGAAGACGCAGCTCTACCTGGCCGCCGTCCAGATGGAGCTGGGCGACACGGCACCGGCCGACCTCCTGGAGGAGGACCGGCTGCGCGGCCTGCTGGAACGCTTCTCCCGGCGCGGCCCCGGCCCGACCTTCCAGGCCGCGGTGCTGCCCGGCGACAACACCGAGGTGCAGCGGGCAGCGCGCACCTACCTCCACGAGCGGCTCGTGCAGCCGCTGCAGGACCGCTTCACCGCCGAACGGGCCGACCGGCCGCGGCTGCGGGCCGAACTGGCGGCGGCGGCCTTCGCCGGGATCGTCCTGGCCCGCACGAGCGGCGCGTTCGGCGAGCTCGCCGAGGCCGACTCCGAGGACCTGCTCCCCCTCCTGCACGACCTGCTGGCCGCGAGCCGGCCCGCCCGGTAGACCGTCCGCCGCTCCGAACCCCGCCGCGGGCGGCCTGCCGGGCCGCCGTGACAGGCGGTCCGGCGGTCGGCCTGTCGGTGGGCCTCGCTACTGTTCCTCCCCTGATCAAACGTGTCGAGGAGAGGGGCGGAGCTGTGCGGCGCTGGGAGTTCGTCGAGGGCGGCTCGGACAAGTTCTGGGAGGCCGCGGTCGACGGTGCCGCGGTGACCGTGCGCTACGGCCGGTCCGGCACCGCCGGGCGGGAGCAGAGCAAGGAGTTCCCGACCGCGGAGGCCGCGCAGGCGCACTTCGCCAGGACGGTCGCCGAGAAGGAGCGCAAGGGCTACCGCGAGACCACGGCCGGCGCGACGCCCGTCCCCCCGCCCGTCCCCCGGCCCGTCGCGCCGACCCCGCCGGCCGCCGCCCCCGAGCTGCCGGACGCCCCGGACGCCCCGGTCGACGAGGACGCCTTCGTCCTGCCGGAGGCCTGGCGGAGGGCGCTGGTCCCCCGCCGGGGCGGCATCTCCCGCCCGCCGGCCGCCGCGGTGAAGAACGCCGTGGACGGGTACGACGCCTCGCTGAGGCTGATGGACGACTGGCTGGAGCAGGCGCTCACCTCGGACCGCAGCGACGCGGACCTGGTGGCGGCCGCCCGCGCTCACCGGTCCGGCAGCCGGAACCCGGTCGGCGCGGCGGTGCTGGCCGCGGTGTTCGCGGTCTCCGCGGACAACAAGGTCCGGACGGCCGTCGACGCCTGGGTGGCGGAGTTCGGCCTGCCGTTCGCGGCCAGGGCCACCGTCGAGCTGTTCACGGTCGCCGTCAAGACCGATTGGAACGGCTCACGCGCCCTGAACCCGCGCGTCCGGCGCGCGGCCGTCCGGACGGTGGCGGCGTACCGCCCCGCCGCGGATCGTGTCCGGTCGCTGCTGGCGGCGTGCGACGAGGAGACCCACCGCACGGCGGTCGAGGCCCTGTCCGGATGCCGGACCGACCTGTCCCGCCTGGTGGCGGCGGCGTACCTGGTGCCGTCCGAGTCCGACTGGGCCGAGGAGTGCGTGACGTCGGGCGCGCGGCTGGACTCGGCCGAGTGGTCGATGCTGCTGTGCTCGCTCTCCTCGGCCGAGCCGCTGGAGAAGCTCCCCCAACTGCCGAACCTGGGCTGGAACAGCTGGTCCACCGAGATCATCGCGACCGTGGCGGAGGGTCTCAAGGGCGGCGCCGCACCGCTGCTGCTGCACGCCCTGGCCAACAACCACCTCTACAGCGACAAGCAGAAGCACCTGCTGAACGCGATCGCCGAGCTTCCCTCCGACCAGGGCTTTCGGGGGCTGCTGGCCCATCAGGAGAACGGCAAGGCGGCCCGTGGAGCCCTGGTGGCGGCCATGCGCCGCTTCCCCCGGCGTGCGCTGCGCCTGCTCGCGGAGGCCGCGGCGGCGTCCACCGATCCGGCCGCGCAGCGGCTCGCCCGTCAGCTCCTCACCGCCCACGTCGCCGCCCACCGCGCGACCGCGATCGAGCTGCTGCCGGAGCTGACGCCGGAGCAGGCAGCCGTGGTCGGGCCGCTCACCGATCTCGGCGACCGGGTGCCGGACGTCCCGGCCGGTTCGCTGCCGGAGCTGTTCACCAGCCCGCCGTGGACCCGGCCGCGCTCCACGGCCAGGCCCCGCGTGCTGACCGGCCTCACCGCGCCGCAGGAGACGCGGCTGCGGTGGCTGCCGGGTGAGCGGGAGGCGTGGGCGGTCTCCGAGTCCTGGTACGCGAACTGGTCGGACGCCGACTGGCAGCGGATCGCCGGCACGATGCGGGCCGCGGACGGGCCGTCCGGCGCCGCGCGGCACCGCTCCAACCGGCACGAGGAACTGGCGCTGTTCGCGTACGGCGACGAGCAGCTGGGCCGTCCGCTGATCGCGCAGTGGCGGGGCGAGGAGTACATCTGGGACGCCACGGGCGCGCTGCGCCGGGTCGCCGCCCGCTTCGGGCCGGACGCGCTCGGGCCGATACGGGCCGCCGCGCTGCAGAACCCGGCCGCGCACGCGGCGCTGCTGCTGCCGTACCTGGACGTCCGGGTGGCCGAGACGATGGCGGACTGGCTGGTGCGTCTCAAGTCGGCCGGGGACACCGCCCGTTCCTGGTTCGCCCGGCACGGCCTGGACGCGGCCCGGCTGCTGGTTCCGGCCGCGGTCGGGAAGGCCGGAGCGGCCCGGCGCAACGCCGAGCACGCCCTGCGGCTGATCGCCGCCGCGCACGGCGCCCCGGCGGTGCGCGCGGTGGCCGGCGAGTACGGGCCGCAGGCGCAGGAGGTGGTGGGCGCGCTGCTGTCGGCCGACCCGCTGGTGAACCTGCTGCCGGCGAAGCTGCCCCAGCTCGGCGACTGGGCGGAGCCGATGATGCTGCCGCAGCTGCTGGTGCGCGGCGGCGAGGGCGCGCTGCCCGTCGAGACGGTGCGGCACGTGCTCACCATGCTCGCGCTGTCGAAGCCCGGGGCGTTCTACCCGGGCCTCGACCAGGTGGCGGAGGTGTGCGAGCCGCGGTCGTTGGCGGAGTTCTGCTGGGCGGTGTTCGAGCAGTGGCGGATGGCCGGCATGCCGTCCCAGGACGGGTGGGCGCTGCACGCGCTCGGCCGGTTCGGTGACGACGGGACGGTCCGCCGGCTGACGCCGGTGCTCCGGGCGTGGCCGGGCGAGGGGGCGCACCACCGTGCGGTGGACGGCCTGGAAGCGCTGGCCGCCATCGGCAGCGACGTGGCCCTGCTGCACCTGCACGGCATCGCGCAGCGGGTGAAGTTCAAGGCGCTCAAGGCGCGGGCGCAGGAGAAGATCGCCGAGGTGGCGGCCGGGCTCGGCCTGTCCGGGGAGCAGCTGTCGGACCGTCTGGTGCCGGACTTCGGGCTGGACGCCGACGGCACCACCGTCGTCGACTACGGCAGCCGGACGTTCACCGTGGGCTTCGACGAGCAGCTCAAGCCGTACGTTCGTGACGCGGACGGCGCCCGCCGCAAGGACCTGCCGGTCCCCGGGGTGAGGGACGACGCCGAGCTGGCGCCTGCCGAGCGCAAGCGTTTCGCCGCGCTGAAGAAGGACGTCCGCACGGTGGCGGGGGACCAGATCCGCCGGCTGGAGGAGGCGATGATCACCCGGCGGTCGTGGACGGCGGAGGAGTTCGACCAGCTGTTCGTCGGGCATCCGCTGCTGTGGCACCTGGTACGCCGGCTGGTGTGGCTGTCCGAGACGGACGGCACGGTGACGGCGTTCCGGGTCGCCGAGGACCGCACCCTGGCGGACGTCGCGGACGAGGTGTTCGTGCTGCCCGCCGGGGCCACCGTCCGGCTGGCCCACCCGCTGCTGCTCGGTGCGGAGCTCGCGGCGTGGTCGGAGCTGTTCGCCGACTACGAGATCCTGCAGCCGTTCCGTCAGCTCGGCCGCCCGGTGTACGCGCTGAGCGACGAGGAGCGGGCCGGCCACCGCCTGACCCGCTTCGAGAACGGTCCGGTGCTGCCCACCACCCGGCTGGTCGGAATGGAGCGGCGCGGCTGGCAGCGCGGCGAGCCGCAGGACGCGGGCGTGGAGCGCTGGCTGTCCCGCCGGGTCGGGCCGGACCGCTACGTGGTCCTCGCACCGGAGCACGGCATCGCGGTCGGCATGCACGACGTGTATCCCGAGCAGCAGGTGGAGACGGTGTGGCTCGACACCCGCCCGGGCGACTACTGGACCCACAACCGCACCTTGCCGACCTTCGCCGAGCTCGACCCGGTGATCGCCTCCGAGGTGATCGCCGACCTCACCGAGCTGACCGAGCCGACCACGCCGTGACGGCGCACCACCTCGCCGACAGCCACGCGAACCACCCCGGGAGAGCCGCCATGACCACCACCGCCGAGGAACAGCTCCAGCGGCCGCCCGCCGAGATCCGGTACGCCGAGGAACTGGCGGCGCTGCGCGCCGAGGACCGCGACCCGCGCCCGCCGGGCTGGGAGCTGAGCCTGCGCGCCGCCCGCCGGTTCATCGTCGGCGACGGGGCGGCCGGCATCGACCGCAAGTTCGTCGGCGATCCGGCGCTGGTCGAGCGCGCCCTGGTGACCCTGGCCACCAACCGCGGCCTGCTGCTGGTCGGTGAGCCGGGCACCGCCAAGTCGCTGCTGTCGGAGCTGATCGCGGCGGCGGTCAGCGGTACCTCCCGGCTGACCGTACA
>NZ_JBHXEM010000043.1:0-61740 GCF_042724755.1 Kitasatospora sp. NPDC127067
CACACCCCCCCGCGCCCCGCGCCCCCCCCCCCCCCCACCCCCCAAACCTACCCCCAAACCCCCCGCGCCCGGCGCCCCCCCCCCCCGGGGGCGCCCCGGGCCGGGTGCCGGGAGGCCGAGGTCTCAGAACGCGATCCGCACCTTCAGGGCCGAGCGGTCGTCCATCGCGCGGTAGCCGTCCGGAACGCCGTCCAGGCCGACGGTGCGGTCGAAGACCAGGCCCGGCTCGATGGCGCCCGAGAGCACGTCCGGCAGCAGCTCGGGGATGTACGCGCGGGCCGGGGCGACGCCGCCGTTCAGCGAGACGTTTCGGCCGAACATCTGACCGATGTCGACGCCCGCGCTGCCGCCGTGCGGCACCCCGACGTAGCCCACCGCGCCGCCGTCCCGGGTGATCGAGATGGCCGTCCGCATCGACTCCTCGGTACCGACCGCCTCCAGCACCGCGTGCGCGCCCTGGCCGCCGGTCAGCTCCTTCACTGCCTCGACCGCGGCCTCGCCGCGCTCCGCCACCACGTCCGTCGCACCGAAGCGACGGGCCAGCTCGGTACGGGCCGCGTGCCGGCCCAGCGCGATGATCCGGCCCGCGCCCAGCCGGTGCGCCGCCAGCACCCCGCACAGGCCCACCGCGCCGTCGCCGACCACCGCGACCGTCGCACCCGGCCGCACCCGCGCGGAGACCGCCGCGTGGTGCCCGGTCGACATCACGTCGGACAGCGCCAGCAGCCCGGGCAGCAGCTTCTCGTCACCCGCCGCCTCCTTCGGCAGCTTCACCAGCGTCCCGTCCGCGAACGGCACCCGCACCGCCTCGCCCTGGCCGCCGTCCGAACCGACCTCTCCCCAGAACCCCCCGTGCGGACAGGAGGTCTGCAGCCCTTCGAGACAGAAGTCACACGTCCCGTCCGACCAGACGAACGGCGCCACCACCAGGTCGCCCCTGGCGAAGCCGCGCACCTCGGCGCCGACCTCCTCGACCACGCCCAGGAACTCGTGCCCGATCCGCTGCCCGGCCACCCGCTGCGCCACGCCGCGGTAGGCCCACAGGTCGCTGCCGCAGATGCAGGCGTTCACCACCCGGAGCACCACGTCCGTCGGATGCTGGATCACCGGGTCCGGGACCTCTTCGATCCGGATGTCGTTGGGGCCGTGAATCACGGTGGCACGCATGCGCTGTTCCTTAGCTGAAAGATCTCGACCAGGTGTACGACACCCCCGTCGACCACTCTATTCCGGCCGGTCGGTCGCAACATTCCGGCCGGAGCCCTCCGCCCCGCCCCTTATCCTGTTGGACCATGCAACCGATCCAGCCCGAGACCTACGGAGTGCCGCGGACCGCGCCGGTCCCCGCGCAGCGCTCCGCCGTCCCCACCGGGGGCTTCGCGGTCGTCGACGTCGAGACCACCGGTCTCGGCCGCTCGGACCGCGTCATCTCGGCGGGCGTCTACCAGCTGGACGCGGACGGCGACGTCGTCGACCACTGGTACACCCTGGTCAACCCCCAGCGGGACCCGGGCCCGGTCTGGATCCACGGCCTCACCGCCGAGCTGCTCGCCACCGCCCCGACCTTCCCGCAGATCGCCGACGAGCTCGCCGCCCGTCTGCAGGACCGCGTCCTGGTCGCGCACAACGCGCTCTTCGACTGGAACATGATCTCCCGCGAGTTCTCCCGGGCCGGCCTGCGCGCCCCGGTCGAGCAGCGGCTGTGCACCATGGTCCTCTCCCGCGACCTGCGCCTGCCGCTGCCCAACGGCAAGCTGTCCTCGCTCGCCGCCCACTTCGGCGTCCAGCAGCGCCACGCCCACAACGCCCTGGACGACGCCCGGGTGCTCGCCGAGGCCTTCCGCCCCAGCCTGCGCCTCGCCCGCGACGGCGGCGTGCCGCTGCCGCTCCAGAACTGCGTCGCGGTCACCGACCTCGGCGAGGAGGAGCCGGCCGCCCCGGGCCGCAGCACCTGGACCGGCGCCACGTACCGCCAGGCCAAGAAGCGCCCGCCCTGCCCGTACCCCAACCCGGGGCGCTGGGAGGACGGCAAGCCCCTGGTGCAGGGCATGCGGGTGGCCGTCACCGGCGACACCGCCACCGACCGCGAGGTCCTGGAGGACCGCGCGGTCGAGGCCGGTCTGCACATCGCCACCTCGGTGAGCCGCCTCACCAGCCTGCTGGTCACCAACGAACCGGACAGCTGGAGCGGCAAGGCCCGCCGGGCCCGCGAGCTCGGCACCCCCGTCGTCGGCGAGGACGCCTTCCTCCAGCTGCTGCGCGAGGTCGCCCCGCACCCCGGTGCGTGAGCCGTTTGTGAGGTCGGCGTACCGTTCCCATGTGTACCGTTTTCTGCTGACCCGACAGTGGCTGATCACCATGCTGGTCGCGCTGCTGCTGATCCCCGCGACGATCAAGCTGGGCTTTTGGCAGCTGCACCGCCACGAGGCACGGGTGGCTCGGAACGAGCTGATCGGTCAGGCCCTCACCGCCGCGCCGGTCCCCTTCGACACCCTGTCGCCGACCCCCGGCTTCGCGGTCCCCAAGGACCTCACCTGGCGCGCGGCGACCGCCACCGGACAGTACGACCCGGCACACGAGTTCGTGGTCCGCAAGCGGACCGACTCCAACGGCAGCATCGGCTACTTCGTGGTGACCCCGTTCCGGCTCGCCGATGGCAAGGGCACCGTCCTGGTCAACCGCGGCTGGGTCGCCTCCGGCGACGGCGCCACCGAGTACCCGCCCGTCCCGGCCGCCCCCACCGGCGAGGTCTCCCTCACCGGCCGCCTGCGCGCCGAGGAGACGTACGGCGCCAGCGGCATCAAGGACCGCACCGGCCTGCCCGACCGCCAGTTCAACCTGATCAACACCGACGAGCAGGCCAAGCGGACCGGCGCCCCGCTCCTCGGCGGCTACCTCGAACTCACCGGCACCACTCCCGCCCCGGCCGACCAGCCCCAGCTGATCCCCGAGCCCAACCACTCCGACATCGGCCCGCACATGGCCTACGCAATCCAGTGGTGGCTGTTCACCGCGATGATCCCGGTCGGCGTCTGGGTCCTCGCCCGCCGCGAGGCCAAGGACCGCGCCAAGCAGGCCGCCGAAGCCGAGGTCCCGCTCGACGCCGTCCCCGCCTAGGGCACGTCGCCTGGCTGGAGCACGTCGCCTAGAGCACGTCGTCCAGCTCCCGCAGCAGCCGCGCCTTCGCCCGCGCCCCCACCACCGACCGCACCGGCTGCCCGCCCCGGAACACCATCAGCGTCGGCATCGACAGCACCCCGTACGCCGCCTGCGTCCGCGGATTGTGGTCCACGTCCACGCTCACCACCCGCAGCCGGTGCCCCTCCTCCCGCGCGATGTCCGCCAGCACCGGCGCCATCATCCGGCACGGCGGGCACCAGTCCGCCGTGAAGTCCACCAGCACCGGCCCCTCGGCCCCCAGCACCTCAGCGGCGAACGTCTCGTCCGTCACCGCGGGCACACCTGTGATCTCCACCGTCTACTCCTTCACCAGTTCGCAAACAGGCGGCTCCTGAACGGCGGCCAGCTCGTCCCGTGCCCTCACGGCCCGATCGAACTGCCCCGCCACCTGGGCCCGCACGTCCTGGAGCCGGGCGATGCACTCGTCCAGCTCCCCCAACTTCCGCCGGTACACCTCCAGAGAGGCCGGACAGGAGTCCCCCTCCGGGTGCCCCGCCCGCAGGCACTCCACGAACGGCCTGGTCTCCTCCAGCCCGAACCCGAAGTCCTGCAACATCCGGATCTCCCGCAGCAACCGCAGATCCCCCTCGTCGTACGCCCGGTACCCGTTGCCCGCCCGCCGGGCCGGCAACAACCCCAACTGCTCGTAGTACCGCAACGCCCGCGTGGTCGTCCCCGCCCGCTCCGCCAACTCCCCGATCCGCATGCCGAACCACTCCTCCCGTACTTCCGGCAACGACCGTAAACCTTCCCCTCGGCGTCAACGCCAGCCCCGACCCGCCCCCGCTCCCCGACCGGGCAAGATGTCCCCCATGGATCTCGGACTGAAGGACAAGGCCTACATCGTCACCGGCGCAACCCGAGGCCTCGGCCTCGCCGGCGCCCGCGAACTCGCCGCCGACGGCGCCCGCGTGCTCATCAGCGGCCGCACCCAACAAGCCGTCGACAACGCCGTCGCCGAACTCGAGACTCTCGGAACCGCCCGGGGCCTCGTCGCCGACAACGCCTCCCCCGACACCCCCGAGCGCCTCATCGCCGAGGCCCGGCACCACTTCGGTCGTCTCGACGGCATCCTGATCAGCGTCGGCGGCCCCCAGGCCGGCCCCGTCGAGACCACCCCCGAGGACGCGTGGCGCGACGCCTTCGAGTCCGTCTTCCTCGGTGCCCTCCGGCTCGCCCGCGCCACCGCCGCCGCGCTCACCGACGGCGGTGTGATCGCCTTCGTGCTCTCCAGCTCGGTCCGCCAGCCGATTCCCGGTCTGGGCATCTCCAACGGCCTGCGTCCGGGTCTCGCCATGGCCGCCAAGGCCCTCGCCGACGAGCTCGGCCCCCGCGGCATCCGCGTGCTCGGTCTGCTCCCGGCCCGGATCGACACCGACCGGGTCCGCGAGCTCGACGGCCTCGCCGCCGACCCCGACGCCGCCCGCGCCCAGGCCAGCGCCGCCATCCCGCTGGGCCGCTACGGCACCCCCGAGGAGTTCGGCAAGGTCGCCGCGTTCCTGCTCTCCCCCGCCGCCTCCTACCTGACCGGCGTCATGATCCCCGTCGACGGCGGCGCCCTCCGCACCCTCTGACTCCCGCCACCACTCTCGATCGCTCGACCCTGACCGTTCCTGGACTACTCCACCCGCGACTGGCTCCGCCGCCCCCGCCTCCGTCGGCCCCACCCGTGCCGCGGCTCGGCGGGGGCCGCCTGCAGGACCCTGATCCGCAGATCGGCCGGCAGCGCCGCCAGCCGCAGGCTCCCGCAGGCATCCGCCCGAGGCCCGTCCTCGAAGTGCTCCACCAGCGCGGCCGGATCCCCGCCCGGCCGCAACCGCACCGCACCGCGCAGCTGCGGATGCCTCGGCGCCCGCACCAACCGCACCCCGGCCCGCTCGACCTGCGGCAGCACCACCGTCCGGTTCTCCAACGCCTCCTCCAGCGCCCGCGCACCGACCCGCAGTCGAAGCCCGCCCGCCCCCGGCGTCGGCACCTCGATGCTCGACAGCCCGGTGCGCCGCAGCTGCGCCACCAGCCACCACACCATCCCCGCCACCAGCACGGTCAGTCCGCCGATCACCGTCGGCCACCACCACGCCGACGCCACCCACTGCCCCCGCGAACGCGCGCTGACCACCGGCTGATCGGGCGAGGTGAGCGGCCACCAGTCCGGTGGATGCACGCCCAGCCTCCGGTACAGGTCGAGCCCGCCCGCCAGCACCAGCACCCCGACCCCCAGCAGCACCGCCCCCACCACCCCCAGCAGCACCCGGTTGACGACCGTCCGCCTCACCCCGCCACCCCCGCACCGCCGGCCGTCCCGGCCCCCGTACCGGCACCAGGGTCACCGGCCCCCGGGTCCGACCCTCCGGCCGGTTCCTCCCCCACCACACGCGCGGTCCCCCGCGCCGCCCGCACGTCCAGCCGCATCGGCCGTCCCAGCCCCACCCGTCCCAGCTCGTCCCGCAACTGCCGCTGCACCAACGCCGGCTCCGCCGTCCCCGCCAACGAGATCCGGATCCGCCGCCGCCCGACCCGGATCCGCAGGTGGTCGATCCCGTCCAGCCCGGCCGCCCGGTCGGTCAGCAGGTGCCCGACCCCGGCCCGGTCGATGGCCGCGCTCGTCCCCCCGTACGGCCGCAGCACGAGCCAGCGCCGCAATCCGGGCGCGACGGCCAGCCACAGCAGCCACCCGCCGAGCAGGGTCGCCGCTCCGGCCCCCACCAGGACCGCCAGGTCGTCGAGGTGCCGCGTCGCCAGCTCGTCCGCGATCTGCGCCCGCCACCGCCGGGCCGGCTGCCCGACCCGCACCGCGATCACGTCGTACAGCAGCGCCCCCGCCACCACCAGCACCGCCGTCGCCACCAGCGCCGCCGCAGCCGTACGGGGCGCCCGCGGCCGTCGCACCTTGTCCGCCCGAAGCTCCGATGCCGCCCCCTGCACCTCCTCCGGCCCCTGCGCCCCCTCCGCCTCAGGGGCCTGCGCGCTCACGAAGCGCCCCCTGTCACCAACTTCTCGACCACGACGACCACTTCCGAGACCCTGACCCCGGTCAGCCCCGCCACCCGCTCGGCGATCCGCGCCCGCACCGCCCCGGCCAGCGTCGCGACGTCCGAGGGGAACGGCAGCTCAAGAGCCACCCGGACCCGCACCGTGCTCCCCGGTACGGTCACCGAGACGTGCGGCGGCGCCCCCTTCGCCCGCCCGGCGGGCCAGGCCTCGGCCAGCACCTCCCGGGCGGCCCGAGCCGCGATCCCGGCGTACACCCGGTCGGCGATCCGAAGCCGCCCCCGACGCCCCGGCACGGACCCGGCCCCCGAAGCCGACCCCGACCCCGACCCCGAAACAGGACCCGAACCCGAACCGTGACCGGGCCCCGAGCCCGACCCGGAACGGGAGACCACGACCGGAACCGACACGGGGCCCGTCATCAGCGGCGCCGGTCGCGGCCGCGGAGCAGGTCCCCGAGGTCGCCCAGCTCGATGTCGCCCTCCAGCAGGCGTCCGATCACGAAGCCGACCAGCCCGAGCACGGCCACCAGCAGGAAGGCCGCGAACCCGCCGAAGTACCCGGCGAAGCCGAGGGCCATGCCCACCACCAGGCCGACGATGGCCAGGTTCATCCGCTACTCCCTCGTTTCCCGCTACTCCGTCGGGCCCGACGCCCCCGGCCTGCCGCCGAACGCGCTACTTGAGCTTCGGCCGCTGCCCGGACGGCGCCACCGGTTCCTCTTCCTCCTCGAACTCCGGTTCGTCCGGGAGGTGGACGTCGTTGACCGCGATGTTGACCTCGACGACCTCCAGGCCGGTCATCCGTTCGACCGCGTTGACGATGTTCTCCCGCACCTGGCGGGCGAGTTCGGGAATGACCACGCCGTACTCGACCACCAGGGCGATGTCGATCGCGGTCTGCTTCTCGCCGACCTCGGCCTTGATGCCCCGCCCGACGCTGGGCTTGCCACCGGGCACCCGGTCCCGCATCGCGCCGAAGGTGCGGGCGAGGCCGGACCCGAGCGCGTGGATTCCGGCGACCTCGCGGGCCGCCATGCCGGCGATCTTCTCCACCACGCCGACGGCCAGCGCGGTACGGCCGCGCTCCCCCACCGGCTTGGCACCGCCGCCGGCACCCGGCGGACCGGGGGTCGGGGCGCTGCCACCACCGGTGTGCTTGTGCATGGTCGCGGGCGTCGGAGTGTCAGGCATGGGCGCTTCTCCCGTCGTACGGCACCAGCTATATCGCAAACCTCCCCAACTCTGACATTTCGCCACGGTCCCCGCTCCCCGAGCGTCGGCAGTCCACCCCGGCGCCCGCCCCTGCGCGCGAGATTCCGTCCCCCACGCGGGAGGACCACCGGGAGACCCACCCGGGGAACCCGCGCGAAAGACCCCGCACAGGAGAAAAGGGCCCGGCCCCGGGGAAGTCCCCCGGGGCCGGGCCCTGCGTGGTCGCCGTGCGGTCAGTCGCCGATCCCGGCGAGCTCCCGCAGCCGGCGCGCCTGCGCCGCCCGTTCGGCCGAACGCTGCTCGTCGAAGGAGCGCCCGGCGGCCCCCTGCAGCAGGGCCTTGGTCTCGATCACCGCCCCGCGCGGAGCGGCCAGCAGGGCCGCCGCGAGGTCGCGGGCGGCCGCCTCCAGGTCCTCGCCCGACACGGCGAGGTTGGCCAGCCCGATCGCGGCGGCCTCCTCGGCACCCACCCAGCGGCCGGTCGCGCAGATCTCCAGTGCCCGCGCGTAGCCGACGAGCTCGGTGAGCGGCTTGGTGCCGGCCAGGTCAGGAACGAGGCCCAGCGAGGTCTCCTTCATCGCGAACTGGACGTCCTCGGCGACCACCCGCAGGTCACAGCCGAGGGCCAGCTGGAAGCCCGCGCCGACGGCGTGGCCCTGGACCGCCGCGATGGAGATCAGGTCCGGACGGCGCCACCAGGTGAAGGCCTCCTGGTACGAGGCGATGGCGTCGTCCAGCTCCCGGTCGGAGGAGGCGGCGAGCTGGAGGAAGGTGGGCTCGCCCGGGATGCCCTCGGGGGTGAACATGGCCCGGTCCAGCCCGGCGGAGAAGGAGACCCCCTCCGCGCGCAGCAGCACCACCCGGACGCTGCCGGGCAGCTCGCGGCCGGCGTCGGTGAGGGCGCGCCAGAGCGCGGGCGACTGGGCGTTGCGCCGCTTGGGTCGGCACAGGGTGACGACGGCGAGTTCGCCCTCGATCTCCAGGCGGACGCCGTCCCGCTCCCAGCTCGGGGCCTGCGGGTCGATGGCGGGAGCGGTCATGCGGGGACCTCCGGTGGCGAGGGACTTGGCTACCGGAGAGTAACAAAACTCGACGCGCCTGGGCAGGGGCCCCGACCCGGAGAGATCGACGAGGCCTGCGGCACTCCACGACGCCCCGCGAGGCGCGAATGCGAGGCGAAGAACGAAAGGGAAATGAACGGTATTGAAGAATGGGGGAAGGACCTCACCCCGGACATGACGATCGGCGGCCGGCCCGCACGGCTCGAGGGCGGACGCCCAGCTGACGGTCAGCTGTCGTCTCCTCGGCCGGCACCCTGCCGCCGCGTCATCCAGCCACTGGCTGACGAACCGTCAGGAACCGGCCCCGGCAGTCGCCTTGTTCTTGCCCCGCGTGGCACCGCCGCGGCCCCGGAGAATCACTCCGGACTCGCTCAGCATCCGGTGCACAAAGCCGTACGAACGACCGGTCTCCTCCGCGAGAGCGCGAATGCTCGCCCCGGAGTCGTACTTCTTCTTGAGATCGGCCGCGAGCTTCTCACGCGCGGCACCGGTCACCCGGCTGCCCTTTTTCAGAGTCTCGGCCACCCGTGCCTCCTCGTAGCGTTGCTCGGTCAGATTCCCATGATCACCCATCCACCGCGTCCTGGCCACCCATTCGACAAGGTCGATGTCGGAAATGCGTGGTCCTTCGGTGGTGATCCGAGCGCATCAGGGCGCTCACGCAGAGTGCACGCCCCCTGGCGGATCCGGCCGTTCGCCGAGAAAGGGCTGATCAGCAACGTCGGCCCGACCACGATCGAGTGGCGGGCCGACGGAAAGTCCTTAAACGGAATCCGGGTCTACTTCATTCCCGGACACGCCGAAAGGACTAGATATTCTCATCCGAAAAGCGGATCTCGCGTCTACTTCCGGTCAGGCCAAGGAGACCAGATCGGCGTAGGACGGGTTCCAGAGGTCCTCCACGCCGTCCGGCAGCAGGATGATCCGCTCCGGGTCGAGCGCCTCGACCGCGCCCTCGTCGTGGGTGACCAGCACGACCGCGCCGGAGAACTCGCGCAGCGCGCCCAGGATCTCCTCGCGGCTGGCCGGGTCGAGGTTGTTGGTGGGCTCGTCGAGCAGCAGCACGTTGGCGGAGGAGACCACCAGGGTGGCCAGCGCCAGACGGGTCTTCTCACCGCCGGAGAGCACCCCGGCCGGCTTGTCGACGTCGTCGCCGGAGAACAGGAAGGAACCGAGGATCTTGCGGATCTGCACCAGGTCGGTGTCGGGCGCGGCCGAGCGCATGTTCTCCAGCACGCTGCGGTCCGGGTCGAGCGTCTCGTGCTCCTGGGCGTAGTAGCCGATCTTCAGGCCGTGGCCCGGGATCACCTCGCCGGTGTCCGGCTGCTCCACCCCGGCCAGCATCCGCAGCAGGGTGGTCTTGCCGGCGCCGTTGAAGCCCAGCACGACGACCCGGGAACCGCGGTCGATCGCCAGGTCGACGTCGGTGAAGATCTCCAGCGAGCCGTAGGACTTGGACAGGCCGCTGGCGGTCAGCGGGGTCTTGCCGCAGGGGGCCGGCTCCGGGAAGCGCAGCTTGGCGACCTTGTCGTTCACCCGGACCTGCTCCAGACCGGAGAGCAGCTTGTCGGCGCGGCGGGCCATGTTCTGCGCGGCCACCGTCTTGGTCGCCTTGGCCCGCATCTTGTCGGCCTGGGCGTTGAGGGTCGCGGCCTTCTTCTCGGCGTTGGCCCGCTCGCGCTTGCGGCGCTTCTCGTCGTCCTCGCGCTGCTGCTGGTACTGCTTCCAGCCCATGTTGTAGACGTCGATGCAGGAGCGGTTGGCGTCCAGGTAGAAGACCTTGTTGACGACCGTCTCGACCAGGTCGACGTCGTGCGAGATGACGATGAAGCCGCCCTTGTAGGTCTTCAGGAAGTCCCGCAGCCAGACGATCGAGTCCGCGTCCAGGTGGTTGGTGGGCTCGTCGAGGAGCAGCACGTCGGAGTCCGAGAAGAGGATCCGGGCCAGCTCGACCCGGCGGCGCTGACCGCCGGAGAGGGTGTGCAGCGGCTGGCCGAGGATGCGGTCCGGCAGGCCCAGCGCGGCGGCGATGGTGGCGGCCTCGGCCTCGGCGGCGTACCCGCCCTTGGTGAGGAACTCGGTCTCCAGCCGGGCGTACTTCTTCATCGCGTTGTCCCGGGTGGCGCCCTTGCCGTTGGCCATCCGCTCCTCGTTCTCGCGCATCTTCTTCAGCACGGTGTCGAGGCCGCGGGCGGAGAGGATGCGGTCCTTGGCGAGGACCTCCAGGTCACCGGTGCGCGGGTCCTGCGGGAGGTAGCCGACCTCGCCCGAACGGGTGACGGTACCGGCGGCGGGCAGGCCCTCGCCCGCCAGCACCTTGGTGAGCGTGGTCTTGCCGGCGCCGTTGCGGCCGACCAGACCGATCCGGTCGCCGGCGGCGACCTTGAAGTTCGCGGACTCGATCAGGATCCGGGCACCGGCACGCAGTTCGAGGGCGTTGGCGGAAATCATGGCTGGGAGCTGCTCCTGGGACGTGGGCGGGCGGCCGGGCAGGACTGACCCGGGGCCGGGTTGGCGTGAGGGGGACTTCATCGGCGGTCGGCGCGGCCCTCCTGGCGCCGCCGCCCGCTATTGCCCGGAGAAAATAGCCATGGCGGCAAGTCTACCGGGCCCCGTGTCACCCTCGGAGGCGTACCGGCCCGGGGTATCCGGCAGCCTGCCGCCCGCCGATTCCGGGGCCTAAGGCCGGCGTCCTCGGGTAGTCCCCGCTACTGCGGCTGCGCGCCCGACCGGTCCCCCGCGGGCGCTCCGGTGGCTGCCCGGGCGTCCGGCACGGTGCCGGTACCCGCCTGGGCGTCCGGCGCGGTACCGGTGGCCGACGGGTCGCCGACGGCCGGGTTCGCCGACAGGTCGCCCACGGCCGGGTTCACCGCCGGGTCCGCCGCGCAGCCGCCCTGCGGACGGACCGCCGCGAACGGCGCGTCCACGCTGCCGCAGGCCGTCTCGGGCGCGGCCGCCTTGGTGTCGAACACCTTGGGCGGGACGATCGGGCCGTCGGTGATCTCCACCCGGCTGCGGTCCAGCACCTTGACCGTGGCGGTCGGACCGGCGTTCATCGACCAGCCGTTGCTGTCCAGCCGGTAGCCGGTGATGCCGCCGGAGACGGCCTGCCCGCTGCTGTTGCTGCAGGTGCGCGGGATGAGCACGGCGTAGTCGGTGTGGACGGCGCGCAGCGGGTCGTAGACGCAGTTGCCGGAGGGCTTGTCGTTGTAGCGCAGGTCGCCGTCGGCGTCGCGCAGGCCCATGGTCAGGTTCGGGGTGACCAGGGCCAGCCAGGGCGAGCCGTCCCGCTGGACGGTGTGCAGCGCGGCCGCGGCCCGCTGCTTGGCGAGCGCCTTGCGCTGGGCGTCGGTCCGCTTGTCGGCGCCGGGCTCGCCGTCGCCGTGCAGCCAGTCGGCCAGGCCCGGCACCGCGCGGTGCCAGCGCACCTCGTGGTCGCCTGGGCGCACCGAGGTGACCATGCCGTCGTCCCAGACCACGATCGCGTTGTCGCCGGCCATCGCCAGGTAGAGCGCCTCGGCGCCCTCGCGGCGGTAGGACCAGGCCTGCTCGCCGGTCCGCTTGTGGAAGGCCTCCAGGCCGGGGCCCACCCGCAGGTCGAGGTCGGCCGAGCTGAGCGACTCGGAGTTCACCGGTGTCGCCCCGGCGTCGCCCGGTCCCGCGACCCGGTCGCCGAACGGCACCGGCTTGTTCGCGTGCGCCGCCGCTCCGGCCGCAAGGACCAGCATCACCGCCGAGGCAGGCAGGATCGAGCGGGGGGTCAGTACACGCAGCGGCTTCCAGGACACGGCCGGAGCGTACCTTTCACCGGGCACGCGAGTCAGCCCGGTTCCGCCGTCGCCGTGTCCCGCCGGGCGTCCGCCGGGCCCCGCGCGCCCTTCCCGCACGTCCACCCGCCCACCTGCGCCGTCGGGGTTCCGGCCGCCGCGCCGGGCGTTGCGGAGCGGGCCACGGGGACCCGACAGGACCGTTACCAAGCTGATACATGACCGCGGGTCGCCGGCCTTTGCGGCAGACGGCGTTCGATCGGCGCCCACTTTAGGGTGACATTCGGCTTTTTCGTCCCCCTTCGGGCCTACTGTCGGCGAGCGGGGCGCCACGGTCCGTCCACGCCGAGACCGTGCGCCCCGCCCACGCGACGTCCGGAGGAGAGCACCATGCGAATCGGCCGCCTGACGCTGGCCGCCGCCACCCTGCTGCTGATGGCCACGGCCAGCGTCCCGGCCGGGACGCCGTTCAGCCAGACCGAACGGCACACCCTCTCCTCGGACGCCATCGAGCCCCGCGGCGCGGCCCCCCGCCCGCCGGTCCAGCGGCCGAACCACGAGCCGCCGTTCGGTGCCTTCGTCGGTTCCTGGGACGACTACATCCCGCAGATCGGCCGGTACGCGCAGTGGCTGGGCGACGCGAACATGCAGGTCGGCCACACCTATCTGGCGGGCAACGGCTGGAGCGACGTCGAGGGCGAGCCGATGGTGCTCGGCCTGTGGTCGCAGTGGCGGCAGGCCGATCCGTCCCGGCTGCTGGTGCTCGGGGTGCCGATGCTGGTGCCCAGCGAGGCGAAGGTGCCGGACGGCGAGGTCGCCGACCTGCTGGCCCAGGGGGCGCGCGGGGACTTCGACGGGCACTTCCTCAAGCTCGCGCGCCGGCTGGTCGCGCTGGGCGGCGCGGACACCGTGCTCACGCTCGGCTGGGAGATGAACGGCACCACCTACACCCACCGCTGCAAGCCCGACCCGGCCGCGTGGAAGACGTACTGGCGGCGGATCGTCGGGGTGATGCGCTCGGTGCCCGGGCAGCGGTTCCGCTTCGACTTCGCCCCCAGCCGGGGCCTGGACGCCGTCCCGTGGACCAAGTGCTACCCCGGTGACGACGTGGTCGACATCATCGGCATGGACAACTACGACCAGCCGGCGGGCGGCACCTTCGACGACTACGTGCGCGAGCCGTACGGCCTCCAGGACCAGGTGGAGTTCGCCGCCAAGCGCGGCAAGCCGGTCTCGTACCCGGAGTGGGGGCTGTTCCGCAACGGCGACAACCCCGAGTTCGTGCAGCGGATGGTCGACTGGATCCGCACCCACGACACCGCTTACCAGACCGTCACCGACTACTGTCCGCACGGCTTCTTCCAGTGCGAGCGCAATCCGCGCTCGGCGGCCACGTTCAAGCAGCTGATGTCCGGTTCGAAGGGGGCGCCGACGCCGGCACCGACGGAGGCACCGGCACCGACGGCCACCCCGGCGACGGACGTGCCCGCGGCGCCGGCCGCGCCCGCCGTGCCCGGGGGCAGCACCGCGCCGAGCAGGACGGCGAGCCCGCCGGCCCGCCCGGCGAAGGGCAAGTCGACGGGCCGGCCGACGGGCGCGCCGCACGCCCGGCACTGAGCGCTCAGCTGCGGCGGCGGGCCAGCAGCGCGTCCTTGAGCCGGGGGAAGCGGGTACGCAGCTGGTGCGCCGCCGCCTGCCGGGCCCGCACCGCCCCGGCGCGGACGGCCGCCGCCGGCGCCGCCCCCGCCGGACCGAGCAGCAGCCGGTGGTTGGACAGCTGGTCCGGCCGCCAGCGCTGCTTGTACGGCTCCTGGCCGCGCAGCAGGCCGAGCACCGGGACGCCCGCGCCGACCGTCTCGTCCAACGCCGCGCTGAACAGCAGCCCGGCGATGTCCAGCCGCTCGCGCAGCACCGGGTGCGCCCCGTACATGTACAGGCCGCCGAAGGACGGGCAGAGCAGCAGCAGGTTCACCGCGACCAGCTGGCCGTCCAGGTGGAACTGGTGGACGGTGGCCCTGCCGGAGGCGACCAGTCCGGTGGTGGACTCGGTCAGGTGGCTCGCGAACCGCTCGGTGCGGTGCTCGGGCGTGACGCCGCGCGCCTGCCACTGCATGAAGTGCAGCCGCAGCAGCCCGTCCAGCGCCTGCGGCACCTCGGCCGCCGGGGTGGAGCGGACCGTCACCCCGGCCTCGGCGATCTTGCGGAGCTTCACCCGGCTGCGCTGGGCGGTCTTGCCGGGCACCCGCTTGAGCAGCCGGTCCATCGGGACGGCCGGCAGGTACTGGCAGAGCGAGTCCCGGTAGCGGCGGCGGCTGCCGCTCCAGTGCGCGTACACCCGCTGCACCGCCGCCTCGGGGTGCACCTCGCGCAGTTCCAGCCAGTGCCAGGGGCGGGTGAGCGGGAGCGCGGCGGCGAACTCGGCGGCGGCCCGGTCGGCGCACTCGTCGTCGAGCAGGACGTCGGTGTAGTCGACCAGTCCGCCGCCGAGGCCGGTCAGGCCGCCGAACGGTCCGCCGCGGCGCACGAAGGCGCCCGCGCCGACCAGCCGGCCGTCCCGGCGGACCAGCACCACGAGCAGGCTGCCCGGGCGGCCGTAGTGGCGCCACCAGGAGCGCTGCCAGTCGGCGGCCTGGAAGAAGGTGGCGGTCCGGCAGCGGCCGGCCAGGTCGTCCCACTCCTCGGCGAGGACGTCCAGGGCGTCGTCCTCGCCGTGGAGCTCGGTGGTCCAGGCCGGCGCCGTCGCCTGGGCGGGCAGGCTGCTTCTGCGGGTCTCGGTGCTCATCGTCCGCTCCCGGCCGGCGCCTTGGCCTGGGTGGCGGGCCGGTCCTCGACGGCGGGGGCCTGCTCCTCGACGGCGGAGGGCTGTTCCTCCACCGCGGGGGTCCGGTCCTCGGCCGGGGACTGCTCAGGCGCCGCGGCCCCGGCGCCGGGCTTCCTGCCGGGCTTCCCGACAGTCTTCTTCTCGGCCTTCGTACTCCCCTTCTTCGCGCTCTCGGCCTTCACGCTCCCGGCCGTCACGCTCTCGGCCTTCACGTTCCCGGCCTTCGCCCCTTCGGCCTCGGCACCGGGCGCGGCACCGGGCGCGGAGTCGCCACCGGACTCGGTCCTGGCCTTGGCCGGCTCCTCTCGGCGCGGGCGCGGTGTCGTCGGGACCGCCACCGGCGCGGAGGCGGCGGGGGCCTCCGATCCCTGCGCGGCCTGCGCGGCCTGTGCCGCCTGTGCCGCCTGCGATGCCCGCGCGGCCCGCAGCACCCGCGGCATCTCGGGACTCCCGGCGGCCTCCGGCGTCCCCGCGCCGCCACGGCGGCGGTTCATCATCACCAGGGCGCCCAGCAGCAGCCCGGCCGCGCCACCGACCGCGACGTCCAGCTTCCCGGAGGGCGTGGTCGGCCTGTCCGGCGCGGCGGCCGGGGACAGCGTCACCAGCCGGACGTTGGTGTCCTTGCTGCTGGTGTTGGCGAAGGCGACCAGCGAGCGGGCCACCGCGTCGGCGGTCCGGGCGGCCTCCTGGGGGCGCCGACCGGTGCCGGTGAGCTCGATCATCGGGGCGTCCGGCGAGGTCGTCCCGTGCACCAGGGACTCCAGCTCGGACCGGGTGTGGCCGGTCTCCGCGGCCGCGACCGCGAGCACCTGCGGCTGACCGGCCAGCCGGCCGTACGCCTGGGCGAAGTTGGTCGCGATCGCGGCTTCCCCGGGGTTCTGCGCGACCACGAGGACGTAGGCGTTGGCGGCGTACGACGGCGGCGAGACGGCGGCGTACCCGGCGCCGGCCGCGGCGCCCAGCGGTACCGCCAGCGCCACCGGCCACCAGCGGCGGACCAGGCGACGGGCGCTTCGGCGCGGTGTGGTCATGGGTCTTGCTCCTTGGGTCTGGTACGGCGGTTCCGGCGGTGGCGGGCGGTCAGACGCGGGCCAGCCGGTCGTAGAGGGCGCCCAGGTCGGCGGCGACCCGGGCGATGTCGTAGTGGCCGACGGCCGGGGGGTGCGGCAGCGGGTCGGCGATGTGCCCGCTGAGCGGCCGCAGGTCGCGCAGCGCGGCGGTGTAGGCGGCCGGCTCGGAGGGGATGCGGCGGGCCTGCGGGGCGGCGCTGGGCGGCAGTTCGTCGAGCGCCGGGCAGGCGCTGTGGCGCACCGGCAGCCCGGCCGCGAGGCCCTCCAGGACGCCGAGGCCGAAGGTCTCCGCGGTGGAGGGGGCGGCCAGCACGTCCAGGGCGGCCAGCAGTTCGGGCACGTCGTCGCGCTCGCCGGTGAGCACCAGTCGCTCCCGCACGCCGAGTTCCTCGGCCCGGCGCTCCAGCGCGGCGCGTTCCGGGCCTTCGCCGACCAGCACCAGCCGGGTGGCCGGGTCGAGCCCGGGCAGCGCCTCGACCAGCACCTCGAAGCGCTTGCCGGGCACCAGCCGGCCCACCCCGCCGACCGCCCAACTCCCCTGCGGCAGACCGATTTCGGCCCGCACCCGACGGCGGGCGGCAGCCCGTTCGGCGGGCGGGAGGCGGTAGCGGGAGGTGTCGATGCCGTTCGGGATCAGCTCGATCCGGGCGGGCGGGACGCCCCAGGAGCGCAGTGTCTGGGCGACCTGCCGGGAGACCGCGACGGTGGTGCTGCCGAGCCGTTCGGCCGCCAGGTAGAGGCCCTTGACGCCCCGGGTGACCGGGCGGCCCTCGATCACCCCGGCGTGCAGCGAGTGTTCGGTGGAGACCACCGCGCGCACCCCGGCCAGCCGGGCGGCCAGCCGGCCGTACAGCTGCGCCCGGTAGAGGTGGGTGTGCACCAGGTCGTAGTGGCCGGCCCGGACCAGCCGGACCAGCCGGGGCAGCGCGCCGAGGTCCCGGTTGCCGCGCATGCCGAGGTGGTGGACGGTGACGCCGTCGGAGCGCAGCGCGGCGGCGACCGCGCCCGGGTTGGTCAGGGCGAGCACCTCGCACTGCTGGTGCGCCGGCAGGTGTCGCAGCAGCAGGTGGAGCTGGCGCTCGGCGCCGCCGGCGGCCAGTCCGGTGACGATGTGCAGCACCCTCATGGCCGCGGCTCCCGGCGGGCGTGGCGCAGCTCGGTGGCGGCGTCGCGCAGCCGGTGCCGGCCCTGCTTGGCCCGCAGCCGCCAGGCGCCGTCGCGGTCGCCGACGTAGCAGCGGGGCAGGGCGAAGCGGCCGGTGAGCGGGGAGTGCGCGATGGCGCAGGCGTGGTCGTACCCGGCGTCGCGCACCGCCAGGGCGGCGGGCAGGTCGACGGCGCCGTACGGGTAGCAAAACCCGGCGACCGGGCCGCCGACGGCCTCCTCCAGCAGGCGCCGGCTCTCCCGGGCCTGGACGGCGAGGGCCTCGGCGGGCAGGCCGGGCAGCGCCCGGTGGCCCAGGCCGTGCGAGCCGATCTCCCAGCCCGCGGCGGCGAGTTCGGTGACCTCCTGGACGGTGAGCAGCTTCTTGCGCGGGCCCTCGGTGTCCCAGTCGTTGTCCCGGCCGAGCAGGTCGGCGACCACGTACGCGGTGGCGGTGAAGCCGTACGCCCGGAGGATCGGCACCGCGTACCGGGCGAAGTCGGCGTAGCCGTCGTCGAAGGTGAGGCCGACCAGCCTGTCGTCCCGGCCGAGGGCGCGGGCCCGCATCAGCTCGCGGACGGAGACGCCGCGCCGGCCGCGCCGGTGCAGCCAGGCGATCTGTTCGGCGAACCGCTCGGGGCTGACGGTGAGCCGGTAGGGATCCTCCGTCTCGACCGCCACCGAGTGGTACATCAGGATCCACGGCGAGGCGGAGCCGGGGATCGGCGGTTCGCCGACCGGATGGCGGCTCCTGGGCGGTCGTGCCCGGTGCGGCGGTGCGCTGCTGACGCTCGCCCGGGCCGAACGGACGGTGCCCCGTTCATTGTCCATCGGGACGCTTCCCTTCTTCGGCGGCGGTTGGCGGGTTCCGGACGGGCCCCAGCGCCCGGGCGACGGCGAGGACCGGGCCGCGCACCTCGCGGGCGCCGAGCCCGGTGCCGAGGGCCGCGAAGGCCAGCACGACGGTGAGGCCCCCGAGGAGGGTCGAGAGCAGGGGGTCGGCGGTCGGTCCGGCGACGGCGGCGCCGAGCACGGCGGCCCCGGCGGCGGCGGCCACCAGCCGGCCGTGGCCGCCGAGCACCCGGCGCAGCCGCAGCGGGATGCCCCGCAGCACCAGGCCGTGCAGCAGCAGGGCGGCGGCGGCGGTGATGCCGGCCGCGTTGCCGGCGGCCAGCCCCAGGGCGCCGAAGCGGGGTGTGGCGAGCAGGCCGGTGGCGACGGTGACGCCGAGGCCGAGCACCATCGCGGCGGCCGGGTACCAGTCCAGCAGCCGGCGGCGGCCGTCCTCGCCGCCCGGGTCGTCGGCCCGGCGGACCACCGGGCGCAGCGAGAAGTAGGGGCGGATCATCACGCCGGTCAGTGCCTGGGCGGGCAGGCCGAAGCTGTACACCCGGATCACGTCGGCGGTGGCGGCGGTGTCGTGCGGGCCGAAGGCGCCGCGTTCGAACAGCAGCGAGACCGCCGAGGGGGCGCAGGCCATCAGGAAGGCGGTGCCGAGCAGGACGACGGCCGCCGCCTGGCCGAGGTCCTTCTCCACCCGGTCGCGGGCGGCGGTGAGGTCCCCGGCGGCGAGCGCCCGGGCGACCAGCGGGAAGGTGACGGTGCAGATCAGGAGACCCGCCGTCATGGCGAGCTGGGAGACCTTGGCGGCGTAGTTGAGGTGCGAGATGGTGCCGGGCGGCAGCGCCGAGCCGAGGTAGCGCTCGACGAAGACCTGCGACTGGCGGGTGAGGGTGAAGGCGGCCACCGGCAGCAGGGCCAGCGGCATCAGCACCAGGGCCCGGCGCGAGCGGCGGCCGCGGCCGGTGTCGGGCGGGCCCTGGCGCAGCCGACGCAGGAAGGGGCCGACCAGCAGACCGACCATCAGCAGGCTGCCGGCCGCGACGCCGAGGGCGGCGGAGCGCACCCCGAGGTAGGCGTGGAGGCAGAGCAGGACGGCGAGGATGCCGAGGTTGTAGGCGACGTAGATGCCGGCCGGGGCGGGGAAGCGGTGGTGGGCGCGCAGTGCGGCGGCCAGGTAGCCGGCCACGCCGAAGGGCAGCACGGTGATCGCGGTGATCCGGGTGCAGGTGACGGCCAGGGCGGGGTCGGTGAGGCCGGGGGCGAGCAGGTCGACCAGTTCCGGGGCGCCCAGGACGACGGCCAGGGCGAGGCCGCCGAGCGCGATCAGCAGCCAGGGCAGGGTGGCGCGGACCAGTTGGCGGACCGGGTCGGGGGCGTCCGGGTCCTCCTCGCGCAGCACCAGGGCGAGGGCGAAGGCCGGCACCATGAGGAAGGACATGGCGTCCTCGATCAGCAGCGGTGCGGCGGTCTCGGGGACGGTCCAGGCGACCAGGAAGGCGTCGGTGCCCTGGTTGGCGCCGAAGTAGCGGGCCAGCAGGAGGTCACGCAGCAGGCCGAGGCCGGAGCCGGCGGCGCTGAGGACGGCGGTGATGCCGAAGGCCTTGGCGAGGAAGCCGCGCCGGGGGGCCGGGTGGGGCTCGGCGGGCGGGTCCTCGCCGGTGGCACCGCGGGGGGCCGGGAGGGAGGGGACGACGGCGGCGGGCGGGTCGGTGGTCACCGGGCCGCTCCGGTGGCCACCGGGCCGGTGGCGGGACGCTCGGGTCGGTGGGCGGCCGCGCGGGCGGCGAGGCCGAGGACGACGGAGGTCAGTACGGTGGTGGCGCCGCCGATGTCCGCGTACAGGAAGTCGACCAGCACCCAGGTGAGCAGGGCGAGTGCGGCGAGCCCGGGGCCGTGGCGGTGGCGCAGGCAGCCGGTCAGCAGGGCGAGGAAGAGCGCGGCGTAGGCGGTGATGCCGATCAGGCCCTGCTCGCTCAGCACCAGGAGGTACATGTTGTGCGGGGAGAGCAGCGGTTCGCGCTGGAAGCCGATGGTGGCGTCGGCGGCGTCGCTGCCGGAGGACAGCCGCAGCGGGGCGTGGCTGTCGCGCAGTTGCTGGAAGGCCTTGGGTCCGGCGCCGTGCACGGGGTGGTCCTGCCAGATCCGTCCGGCGGTGGACCACAGGTCGTACCGGTCGGAGACGGACTGGTCGGGGGCGGCGGAGACGGAGCCGATCGAGCTGAGCCGCTTGGTGACACCGGAGCCGCCGAGGCCGAGGCCGCCGACCAGGACGACCACGGCGGCCAGGCCGAGGACCGCGCCGCGCACCAGCAGCCGGGCGTCGACGCGCAGCAGCAGCACGGTGGCGGCGAGGCCGGTGGCGATCCAGCTGCCGCGGCTGAAGGAGACGGCCAGCGGGAAGGCGAGGAAGGCGGCGGCGGCGAACATCGCGCGGCGCAGCCGGGCGTTGCCGTCGGGGCCGCGCTCGGCGAGGCCGAGCGCGAGGGCGGCGAGCAGCCCGTAGCTGACCACGCTGGACATCGCCATGATGTCGAGGGCGCCGAAGGTGCCGACGGCCCGGATCGGCTGGCCGGTGTAGGAGGCGCCGGTGTGGGTGAGGTACTGCTTGGCGCCGACCACGCCCTGGATCAGTGCGGCGAGCACGAAGGAGCCGAGGACCAGGCGCTGGTCGGTGCGGTCGTGCAGGGAGCAGAGGACGGCGGCGGGGACCAGGACGAACACCTGGGTGAGGCGGACGAAGCCGGTGGCGCTCGCGGCGGGGTCGATCGAGCCGACGGTGGCGACGGCGGCGGCGACCACGACGGCGCCGAACAGGGCGCAGGCGGTGCGGCTGATCGCGGGCAGGCGTCCGCGCAGCAGGTCGAGCGCGGTGAGGGCGACCAGGGCCAGCGAGGCGAGGTCGGCGGCGGTGATGTGGAAGGCGGCGGCGACGTCCTTCTGCCCGGTGGGCACGCAGACCAGCAGGACTGTGGCGGCGGCCAGCGGGCTGGTGCGCTGTGCGAGCGCGGGCAGGGCCCCGCGTAAGACCGGGCGATGGAGGGCGGGGAGGGTCAGGGCCACGCGGGGTCAGCTCCCGTCCGGGTGGAGCATCAGGGCCGCCGTGCGGCACAGGATCTTGACGTCCTGCCAGAGGCTCCAGCTCTCGATGTAGCGGTTGTCGAAGCGGGCCCGGTCCTCGATGGAGGTGTCCCCGCGCAGACCGTTGACCTGGGCCAGGCCGGTGAGACCGACCGGGACCCGGTGGCGGTCCGCGTACTCGGGGTAGGCCTGGCCGAACCTCATGACGAAGTACGGCCGTTCGGGACGCGGGCCGACCAGGCTCATGTCGCCGCGCAGGACGTTCCACAGCTGGGGCAGCTCGTCCAGCGAGCTCCTGCGCAGCAGCCGGCCGACGGTGCCCATCCGGTGGTCCTGGGAGATGTTCCAGCGGGTGGCCGACTCGTGCTCGTTGCTCGGGCGCAGGGTGCGGAACTTGAGGACGGTGAAGACCCTGCCGTCCAGGCCGGTGCGCTGCTGGCGGAAGAGCACGCCGGGGCCGGTGTCGAAGCGGACGGCGAGCGCGCAGAGCACCAGGACGGGGGCGAGCAGCAGCAGGCCGGCGGTGGCGGCGGTGACGTCCAGGGCGCGCTTGACGGCCCAGCCGGGGCGGCGCCGCGCGGGGCGGCCGACCCGCAGACAGGGGAAGCCCCACAGGTGGTCGCCGCCGGTGACCGGGGTGGCGGCCAGCGAGCCGTACTCGCGCAGCGCGGGCACCAGCCAGACCTGGCAGCCGAGCCGGGCGGCGTCGCGCAGGGTCGCGGCGGTCTCGGCCTCGTCGGCGGCGCCGGCGGTGGCGACCACCTGCTGGACGCCGTGCCGGCGCACTTCGCGCTCCAGTGCCTCGCGGCCGCCGAGGACGGGCAGGTCGGTGCCGCCGGGCAGCAGCGGCGGGTCGGCGTCGAGGAAGCCGACCGGGCGCATCCCGTACTCGCCGTGCTCGCGCAGGGCGGTGGCGACCCGGCGGCCGAGCCGGCCGGCGCCGAGCACCAGGACGGGGCTGGGGCGGCTGCGGCGGATCCGCCGGACCAGGTGGTAGAGGACGGCGCGGCCGACGGCGGCGATCAGCAGCTGGACGCCGAGCAGGACGGTGAGCCGGGCGGGACTGGCCGGGCCGCAGTCGGGCCAGCGGCCGTCGAGGCAGCCGGACAGGGTGACGGCGAAGGCGGTGGCGACCACGGCCCGGGCGGTGAGGGCGGGCAGTTCGTCCAGGACGGAGAGGGTGAGCCGGGAGCGGTAGAGGCCGCCGGCCAGGTTGAGCAGGAGCAGCAGGGGCAGGACGGCGGGGACGCCGAGCAGGGGGTCGAGCGGGGCGGCGGGGTCGACGGCGTGGTTGGCGATGCCGCCGGCGGAGCACAGCGCGATGATGTCGGCCTGGACCAGGGCGAGCGACAGGGCCAGCCGGGAGCGGACCGCCCCGCGGGGCCGGCGCGGCGACGTGACCACCCCAGGGCGCGCCGCTCCTGCCGGCCGGTCGAGCAGCCCGGTACCGGGCCGGCGGGGACCGGAGAGGGGCCCTCCCGAGCGCGGCACACTGTCGTGGTCAATGGTCATCAGCGCACGATCTCCCCTGCTGTGTGCCCGGGGTGACGGTGCCCCGGCACCGGCTGGCGCGGGGCTGCCGTCCCGGCCCGGTGGGCGCGGTCCTGACAGCGCCTGCTGCCGCTGGCGGCTTCCGGATGTCCGGTGGCGGGGCCGATTGCGAAGGAACCGGTCACGAAGGAGTCGGTCGCACGGAGCTCAGCCGTGAATTCCCGGCATGAAATCTGAACGAAGCAGGCAAAATCCGACAATACAGAACCGGGCCGTACGGAGCGGAAGTTGACTTGCCGATTCATTCCAGCCGCCCATTAATAGGTATTTCGGATTTAATGCCTCGCCTCCGCATCCAGTCGAGGGTGCGAATACGACAACACCGGAAACGGCGGGCATTCACGGCATGTGAAACGATCAGATCCGCTCTGGGATACGGGCCCGGCGCCGCCCCGACGCCGGTCCCGCACCCAGCAGGTGACGGTAGAGAACGTCCACCTGTTCGACCACGGTGCGCACGTCGTGCCGACCGATCACGTGGTCGCGCAACCGGGCACCACGTCGCTCGCATTCGATCGAATCGGACAGCGCGTCCCCCATTCGGATGGCGAGGGCCCGCGCGTCCTCGGGCGGGACCACCGCCCGCGCGAGCTCGGACGGCGGCAGGCACTCCCGGGCACCGGGCACATCGGTCAGCAGCACCGGACGGGCGGCCGCCATCGCCTCCAGCGGGGCCAGCGCCATCCCCTCCCAGCGCGAGGGCAGCACCACCAGGTCGGCCGCCGCCAGCCACGGGCGCGGATCCGGCACGTCCCCGACCAGCCGGATCCGGGCGGGCTCGGCGGTCTGCCGGACCAGCTCCGCCACCCGCTGCTCCTCCGGCCCGCCGCCGACCAACGCCAGCCGGGCCCGCGGCACCCGGCGCAGCACCTCCGGCCAGGCGGCCAGCAGCACGTCCTGGCCCTTCTGCCGGCACAGCCGCCCGACGCACACCGCGAGCGGGGCGTCCAGGTCCAGACCGAGCGCGATCCGGGCGGCGCGGCGGTCGGCGGGCGCGTAGTGGCGCACGTCCACGCCGTTGGGCACCACCGCCCAGTCGGCGTGCACCCCCGCCGCCACACCGTCGGCCCGCTCCTGGACGCTGACGCACAGCACCCGGTGCGCCCAGCGGGTCGCGAACCGCTCCCAGCGCAGGGTGGCGGCGCCCAGCGCGCCGTCGACGGCGGCGAACGACCAGGCGTGCGGCTGGAAGACGGTCGGCACCGCGCCGCGCACCGCGAGCCGGCCCGCCAGTCCGGCCTTGGCGCTGTGCAGGTGGACCACGTCGGGCGCCGCCGCCCGGACGATCCGGCGCAGCCGCCAGGCCTCGGCGGGGGTGCCCGGGCCGGGCGAGCGCCGCGCGGGCCAGTCCTGGACCAGCGCGCCCACCGCGGCGGCCTCCCCGGCCAGCCGCCCGCCGCGCGGGCAGGCGACCATGACCCGGTGGCCGGCCTCCCGCTGGCCCCTGACCAGATCGGCGACGACGCGGGCGACCCCGCCGTCCACCGGTTGTGAAATGTGAAGGATCGTCATATGCACGGCGGCGAGCCTAGGGTGGCCCGCCGGTTCCGGGCGGCCCTCGTCACCCGCAGGTGGCGGTTCGGCCACCCGTACGGCTTTCGGCTCGTACGGGAGACCGAAGCGCTCGAATCGGCAGGCGATTCGAGCGCTTCGATGGATCCACTCGCGCGAATCGCGCGGTTGGCGATTCCGGCGGGGCCCGGCGGCCGCGGCGGTCCTCGGCGGCCGCAGCGGTTCTCGGGAGGTCCCGGTGGTCCCTGAGCGGGCTCAGGCTCAGCGGACCTCGGCGGCCAGGTTGGTCAGCACCTGGTCGTGGATCCGGTTGAGGCCCTTCGGGGCGAAGGTGCGCTCGAAGAAGCCGCCGATGCCGGTCGCGCCCTGCCAGGTGGCGGTCACGGTGACCTTGGAGCGGCCCTCGCCGACGGCCGAGACCGTCCAGGTGATCACCATGCTGGAGTTGGCGTCCTTCTCCACCAGCTGGTCGGGCTCGGGCGCGGAGACGGTGAAGAGGCAGTCGCGCACCCGCTTCTCGGTGGCCTGGAGCCGCCAGTGCACCTGGGTGCCGGCACCGGTGCCGCCGACCCGCACCTCGTACTCGCTGTACTGCGCGGGCAGCAGCTTCGGGCGGGTCACCTGGTAGTCGGCCAGCGCCTCGTACACCCGCTCGGGGGCCGCGTCGTAGACCCGCTCCGTGGTGGCCTGCACCTGTCCCATGACCTTGCTCTCCTCATCCGGTGGGAACCGCTCTGTCCGGCAAGCCAATCACAGGCTCACGCCCGCGACGCGGCGGGATAGGGTGGCCGGTGTGCTCGATCTGGTGACTGCCGTGCGCTACGTCGATCCACTGCGGGCCGGCGGCTCCGTCCCCGGCGTGGTGGAGACCGACGACCTGGGAACGTACGTGGTCAAGTTCACCGGGGCCGCGCAGGGCCGCAAGGCGCTGATCGCCGAGGTGATCGTGGGCGAGCTGGCCCGGCGGCTGGGCCTGCGGGTACCGGAGCTGCGGCTGGTGGACTTCGACCCGGCCGTCGCCGCCCAGGAGCCGGACACCGAGATCCAGGACATGCTCAAGGCCAGCGCCGGGCTCAACCTCGGGATGGACCTGCTGCCCGGCGCGCGGGACTTCACGCCGGGGATGATCGCGGTGGACTCCGCCGAGGCCGGCCGGGTGGTCTGGCTGGACGCCCTGACCGGCAACGTCGACCGCACCGTGCACAACCCCAACCTGGTGGTCTGGCACGGGCGGCTCTGGCTGATCGACAACGGCGCCGCGCTGATCTTCCACCACCGCTGGGCGGGGGCCGGGGCGGCGGTCGGCAAGCGGTACGACCTCAGCGCCCACGCGCTCGGCGGCTCGGCCCCGGACGTCCGGCTGGCCGACGAGGAGCTCGGGCCGATGGTCACCGTGCCGCTGCTGGAGGAGGTCGTGGCGCTGGTCCCGGACGAGTGGCTGGCCGGCGAGCCCGGCTTCGACTCGGTGGACGCCGTCCGGCACGCCTACGTCACGCACCTGGCCGCCCGGGTGGTGCTCTCCGAGGAGTGGCTGCCGGAGGGCTTCGCCACGCCCGAGCAGCTGCGCGAGGCGGAGCGGCGGCGGGCGGCCCGGACCAGGGCGGGGCGGCCGGCCTGGCTCCAGGAGGTGCCGGACCTGCACGGCAAGCCGTCGGTGGAGACGGTCTGGGAGCACCACTTCGACGAGGAGCGGTAGTTCTTCGTCGGGTCGGGCGCGGGGCGACCGCGGCCGGTGCTCCGGCAGTCCGGCTCCGCGGTGCCCCGGCGCCCCGGTGCTCGAATGCGACCGAACAGCGACCGAACGGCGATCACCCGCGACCGGCCGGTGCGCGAACGCGGCCGGGGAGCGGGACCCAGTGGTCCCGCTCCCCGGCTCTACTGTTCAGTGCTGTCCGCGGTCAGCGCGTCAGCGCCACCACTGGACCGCCTTCTCGGCGTTGACCAGGCCCGCGCCGTAGAAGCCGTTGTCGTCCGCGCCGCCCTCGCAGGTGGCCTTCCAGGTGCCGGCGCCGCCCGGGTTGAACTCGCCCTTCGGGCACGGGACGGACTCGGCGTGGGTGGTCAGCAGCTCGGTCAGCTCGTCCGGGCTGGCCCACGGGAAGGTGCTGGCGAGCAGCGCGGCCACGCCGGCGACGTGCGGGGTGGCCATCGAGGTGCCCTGCATGTAGCCGTACTTGCCACCGGGGATGGTGGACCGGATGCGGCCGTCCTTGTCCGGGGTGTTCGGGAACTGGAAGCGGCGGTCGCCACCCGGCGCGGTGACGGACACGACGCCCTTGCCGTAGCTGGAGTAGTACGCCTTGACGCCGTCGGAGCCGACCGCGGAGACGGCCACGACGCCGGGCAGCTCGGTCGGCAGCGACAGGCAGTCGTTGGTGACCGGGCGGGTGCCGGGGGTGGTGTCGTCCGGGCTGGCCACGTCGACGGTCTTGTGCGCCAGGTCGATGTTCTCGTTGCCGGCGGCGGCGATGTTGAGCACGCCCTTGCGCTGCGAGAAGGCGACGGCCTTGCGGACGGCGTCCGAGATGGCCGCCTGGTCCTTGTCCGTCTTGCAGTTGAACATCCACGGGTCGACGAAGTAGCTGTTGTTCGTGACCTTGAAGCCGTGCTCGCCGGCCCAGACGAAGCCGCAGACCGCGTTCTCCGGGTAGATGAACCCGCCGTCGTCGACGACCTTGACGGCGGCCAGCTTCACGTTCGGCGCGACGCCGACGATGCCCTTGCCGTTCTTGGCGGCGCCGATGGTGCCGGCCACGTGGGTGCCGTGGTCGCTGGTGGTCGGCTGCCAGGCCTTCCAGTCGGTGTTCGTCCTGCCGTCGATGCAGGAGACCGACTGCGAGGCGTCCACGTTGGCGGCAAGGTCCTCGTGGGTGGCGTCGATGCCGGAGTCCAGCACGCCGACGGTCACGTTGCGGCTGCCGAGCGAGATCTTGTGGGCCTTGTCGGCACCGATCTGACGCATGTCCCACTGGTAGGCCTCGTCGGGGTCCTCACCCGGGGCGGCCGCCACGGCGGCCGACTCGGTGGCGACCTCGGCCTTGCCCTGGTCGGAGGCCTGGATGCCCTTGGTGCGGCTGGCGCCGACCGAGTCGACGCCCTTGGCCAGGCGCAGCTTCTCGGCGAACTTGGTGTCGTTCGAGCGGGCGACGACGACGCCGACCTGCTCGTAGGACTGGACGACGGTGCCGCCGAGGCCGGTGATGGCCTTCTCGACCTTCTGCACCTGGCCGTGGTTGGCCTTGGTGTTGACGACGTAGCTCATCAGCGGACCGGTCGTCGAGTCGGCCGCGGGAGCCGCGACGGCGGTGCCGGCCGGCAGCGCGAGGGCACCGGCGGTGGCGAGCACGACGCCCACGGCCGCGTACCGGGTACGGCTGATCCGAGGAACACGCATGAGGGTTGGCCTCCCGAGGCGTCAGGCGGCAGCTGCGGTAGGCAGGTGCGCTTGGGAATGACCGGGACGCTAATGAATATTTGGTTATAAGCGCAAGGGGTAGTCATCTAATCGTCACATCTTGACCAGGAGCAGGGGTTACCGCCGCCCGGCGGTCAACAAGGAAAACAGAGGTCAAGAGTGTTAAAAAGTGATGGTTCGCCGACGTGCTGCCACACCCGTCACGGCATCCGCCACCAGGACGGATCGCACCCCTACAACGCGTACAGCCGACGCGCGTTGTCGGCCGCGAGCAGCCGCGCCACCCGCCCGGCATCGGCCGCGGAGCAGGCGCCGTCGGCACGCCAGTCCGCGAGCACCGCACCCAGTCCGTACCGGAACTGACAGGTGCCCACCAAATAAAGTTCGGGCAGCCCGTAGGCGTCGGTGGAGAACAGCAATTTGCCGAACGGGGCCAGCTCCAGCATCTCGCCCAGCACCGCGGCCACCCGCGGCCCGGTGTAGGAGGCGGTCAGCCCGAGGTCGGTGTACACCGTCGGGAAGGCCTGGGCCAGCCAGGCGGCCTGCCGGTGGTACGGGTACCCGTGCAGCAGCACCAGCGGGACGCCGCTGGGCTCGGCGGCCCGCACGAAGTCCGTCAGCAGCGACGGGTCGGCCCGGTGCAGGGTGAGGTCCGGATCGCCGAAGCCGGTGTGGAGTTGGAGCGGCAGGCCGAGCTCGGCGCAGACGTCCACCGCCGTCCAGAGCAGGTGGTGCAGCAGCACCGGGTCGGTCAGCCGGCCCCGCCCGCCTCGCAGGTGGGCGCCGGCCGCGGCCACCACGGCCGCGGCGGCGGGGCGTTCGGCGGGCGCGGCCAGACCGTGCCGGTAGGCGAGCACCGACTTGACCGCGACGGCCCCGGCCGCGGCCGACGCGAGCGCCTGTGCGACGGCCCGCGGCCAGTCCCCGGCGCCGGCCGTCACCGTCTCGGCGACCGACTCCAGCCGGACCACCTCGCGCACCGACGCCCCGGTGGCCGCGGCGAGTTCGGCCAGCGGCAGCAGCTCGTGGCCGGCGGCGGTGGCCAGCCCGGTGTCCACCAGGCAGGTGTCCAGGCCGGCCGCCGCCAGCAGTCGCCCGGTGGCCTCGGCCGCGCCCAACTCCCGCCGCCGGGCCAGGTAGTCGGCGGCCGGGGTGTGCGCCGGCAGGCCGAGCACGGGCGGGCACCAGCGCCGCACCGCGAGGCCCAGCGCGCTGTCGAAGGGCGAACAGCCGGGAGCGGGCGGCCGGTCGGACTCGGTGAGCAGCCCGGCCAGGGCCTCGTCGGTGAGCTCGGCCGCGACCACGCTGTGGCAGTGGTGGTCGACCAGCGCGGGCTCCCCCGGCCGGGCCACCGTTCAGTACCGCCAGCGGGTGGCCATGACCAACTCCTCGGGAGTGACGGCCGCGTACTGCTCCTGCTCCGCCCGTCGCACCGCCAGCACCGCCTGGTAGAGCGGCTCGCCGAGCGCCTCGCGCAGCACCGCGGAGCGCTCGTACGCGGCGATCGCCTCGGCCGGGCCCGCCGGCAGCCGGGGCACCGTGCCGGGCTCGGCGGCCGCCGGATCCCCGGTGAACTCCGTTGGCAGCGCGCGGCGCTGGTCCAGCCCGGCGAGACCGGCGGCGATCACCCCGCCGACCGCCAGGTACGGGTTGGCGCTCGCGTCGAAGCACTTGACCTCGGCGTTGGCCGCGGCGGCCCGCTCCCCGGTGGAGCCGGTCACCAGGCGCAGCGCGGCCTCGCGGTTCTCCAGACCCCAGCACTGGTAGGCGCCGGCCCAGTGCGAGGGCACCAGCCGCAGGTACCCGGCCGGGCTGGAGCAGCCCAGCACCAGCAGTTCGGGCAGCGCGTCCAGCACCCCGGCGAGGAATCCCTCGGCCTCGGCCGTCAGGCCGTGCGGACCGGGGCCGCCGTGGCCGAGGTTGCGCCCGTCGCGCCAGAGGCTGAGGTGCAGGTGCCCGCCGTTGCCGACGCCGCCGGTCTCGACCACCGGGGCGAAGGAGACCCGCAGGGCGTGCCGGGCGGATACGGCCCGGACGGTGTGCCGGACCAGGACGGAGGTGTCGGCGGCGGCGACCGGGCCCTCGGGGGCGACCGAGACCTCGAACTGGCCCGGGGAGTACTCGGGGTGGATCTGCAGGACGGTCAGCCCCTGCCGGCCGAGGGCGCGCAGGACGTCGCGCAGGTAGTCGGAGAGGTCGGTGACCCGGTGCATCCCGTACGCCGGGCCGTGCGTCGGGTACTGCGGGTCCTCCTTCGGGGCGCCGGCCAGGGCGACCGTCCACTCGACCTCGATGCCGGCCTTGAGGCCCAGTCCGCGCGCGGCCGCCGTGGCCTCGGCCCGGCGGGCGAACAGCCGCTGGCAGCCGGGGTGCGGGGCGCCGGCCTGGGTGTACCTGTCCCCCGGGGCCCAGGCCCAGCCGGGCTGGGCGGCCAGCGGGACGACCCGGTCGAGGTCCGGGTAGAGCCTGAGGTCCCCGGTGGGGCCGCCGATGATCGCGCTGGTGGTGATCGCGTCGTCGGCGAGGAACACGTCGAAGCAGGGCGCGGTGCCGACACCCCACTGCGCGGCGTGCACCAGACCGCCGAGCGGCACGGCCTTGACCCGGGTGATACCGGCGTTGTCCACCCAGGTGACGGCCACCGCCTCGACGGCCTCGGTGCGCAGCCGGTCGACGGCCTCCTCGGCGCGCTCGGCCCGGTCGGCGCGCGATGGCAGCGCGACGGCCGCGGCGGCGGCGGCGGCGAGCCGTTCGGCGGTGACGGGCGGCTCGTCGGGACCGGGCACAGTGGGGCCGGCGGTGGCGGTTCCGGTGGTCATGTCCCCATGCTGCCCCGCCGGTCGGGGTCGGATAACTCCCCTATCGGGTGGTCCTCTTGGCGACCGTGTTCACCCGTTCACCCGTTCGGGGCGAACCTGGCCGTCCACTCCCCCGCGGTGATCCGCTCCAGGGTGTCCGGGGCGGCGTCGGTCGGGCCCGGGTAGAGCCGGTAGAGCGTCCCGCGCGCCTCCGCCGGCGCGGGCACGTCGGCGTGCACCAGGGCGGCGAACGCCCGGGCGCCGTCGAGGCGTTCGGCGATCAGCCGGGCGGTGTCGTCCGGCGGCAGCTCGGTGCGCCGGTCGCTCTCGTGGCGGGCGCGCAGCCGTTCGGCGAAGGCGCTCACCGGCTCGTCCGCGCCCCGCCGGTAGACGTCGAGCCCGCGGCCGGTCCGGTCGCGGACCAGCACCTCGTCGCTGCCCGCCGCGGCGGTGGCGCAGGCGAGGTCCCAGAGGGTGGCCCGGGAGCCGGGGGCGAAGTGCGTCAGGACGTCGGCGGCCAGCGTGCCGATCCTGGCGTGGTGCCGGTCGAGGTTGTGGAACCCGCTGCCGGCGCCCGCGTTGAGGTCGGTCCAGGTGTAGTCGCGGCGCCGCAGGTCGACGATCATCGGCACGCAGATCCTGGCGTCCCCGGCGAGGTCGAGGCGCTGGCGGACGCCCTTGGGGTGGAAGCCGCTCTTGCGCTGCCGGGCGGCCTCGGACGGGGTCAGTGCCATGAATCCGGCGAAGGCGTCGGTGAGGTCCTCGAACGGGATGTCGTTGTAGCTGAACACCACCACCACGGCGTACCGGGCGCCGGCCTCGTCCAGCGCCGGCAGGTCGAGGTCGACGAACTCGGTGGCGCCGTGCGGCGGCGGGGCGCTGGTGTAGTCCCCGGAGTGGACGGCGGCCCGCGGCCCGGTGACCAGCCGGGTGTAGTCGCACAGGCCGACGAACTGCCACTCCTCGTCGTAGAAGGCGACCGACAGGTCGAGGTCCACCCGCTGGTGCGGGCGCTGCGTCCAGTGCAGGAACAGCCGCAGCCGCTGCCCGTCCGGGATCCGCTGCACGCTGCCGCGCGGCACGGCGACCAGGGTCCTGGCGCTGGCGCGCTCGGCGAAGGGAACGACCAGGTCGGCCAGCGCGGCGTCCAGCACGGCCACCTCGTAGCGCTCCGGCCCGTGGGCCGACCGCCCGGCCCGGCGCAGCAGTTCGGCCTCGATCAGGACGCAGACGGGCGCGCTGAGAGCGGCCGGGACGGGCGTGCCCCGGTCGGCCCGGGCGTGCGCCGAGGCGACCCGGCCGCGCGGGAAGTACAGCCGCCGCTCGCCGTACTCGCGCGGCGCGCGCAGCCGTCCGTACGCGCCGAGCAGCGGGCCGGGGGCGACGGCGCGCAGGGCGCCGGGCAGCGCCTCGGCGAGTTCGGCGGGCAGCGGTTCGCCGGGCAGCCAGGCGGCGTGGACCCGCAGCAGGTGGTGCAGTCGGCGCACCAGTTCGCCGGGACGGCCGGCCAGCAGCCGGACGGCGGCGGGCAGGTCGCCCTGTCCGAGGGCGCGCTCGACCCGGGCGGCGAAGGTCTCCACGGTCAGCCGGGTGTGGCCGCCGGGCGTCTCGCTCACCCGCAGCGGGGCGGGCGCCTCGCGCAGCAGCGAGCCGAGGCCGTGGAGGTCGAGATCGCTCTGCCGGACCACCGCGAACGCGGCCGCCGCGTACGGGAAGCGGGCGCGGTGTTCGTACGGGTGCAGCAGTTCGCCGGCCCGCAGCCAGGGCTCGCGGTGGCGGCGCAGGTCCTCGGCGAGGGTGCCGACCGGGAACGCGTCCAGGACGGCGAGCAGGTCGCGGCGCAGCGGGCGGGGCAGGTTGCGCAGGCGCAGTGTGCGGGCGGTCTCGGGCAGCAGGTCGGGCTCGGCGCCGGACCAGGCCCAGATCAGCCGCAGGACGTCGGTGGCGGTGGTGAGGTGGGCGGCCAGCAGCGGCCGGGCGGCCTCCCGGTCGCGGTGCAGCAGGGCGGCCAGCACGGTGGCGCGGGTCTCCCGGACGGGGATCTCGGCGGGCAGCCAGCCGGCCGGGTCGTCCGGGGCGTGGTGGAGCAGCAGGGCGAGGTCCTCGCGGTCCTGCGGGCTCAGCGGGGTCTGCCGGGCGAGCAGCGCGGCCAGCCCGGTGGCGGCGAGGAGGCCCACGTCCTCGGGGCCGGCCCGGCGCAGTGGCTTGAGCTGCCGGCCGGTCCGCAGTTCGCGGGCGGCGTTGCGGGCGGCCCTGGTGTCGTTGGACAGGCGGCGCTTTCGCTCCAGCGGGGTGCGGCAGAGCGGGCAGTGGGGGTCGCCGCCGTTCTCGACCAGTTCCAGGTAGCAGTCGCCGCACAGCAGGTGGGCGCAGGGGGCGAGGGCACCGATCCCGGCTTCCAGGCTGTCGCGCTCGCAGACCAGGCAGATCTGGCTCGCCTGGCAGAGCAGGTAGCCGCGGACGAGCGCGGAGTAGTCGGCGTGGGCGTGGGAGGGCACGCCCTCGGGGAAGCGGCGGAACAGCGGGGTGTGGCCGCGGTCGGCGCCGAGCATCGCGTCGATGCCGCGCAGCAGCCGGGTGCCGGCCGCGGCGAGGTCGAGCGGGCGCAGCCGGCCGAGCGCGGCGCGCAGCGGGGCGGTGAGCACGTGGCCGCGCCGGACGAGGTCGGCCTCCAGGGCGACCAGCCCCTGGGCGGACCACGGCAGGGGCTCGTCGGGCCCGGCTCCGGGCTCGACCCGGACCATCCCGTGGCGGTGCAGCAGGTAGGCGTCCAGTGCGGCCTCGGGCGCCACGGCGTTCTGCTTCTTCACTGCTCTTCCCCCGGTGGATACGACGAAGCGGGGGCGGAGAGTGGGCGCACTCGGGTTCATTTTGCAGATGAGTGAGAAGGAAGCACGCCGCGGAGCCGCCCCCGCGTCGATCACCCTAGCGAACGCCCGCCCGCGGCCCCGAACGGTTTTCCGCCCACGCCCCCTTCCTACTCACCAGTAGCTTCGCTACAGTGGCCGGACACGCACCTCCGCCGGGCTTCGGGAGCCGCACCGGCGGCAGGCCGCGGTCGCCGCTTCTCCGGCGCCCGCGCGGTGCGCTTTCACCGGCAGGTGCCGCGGACCGCGGCGGGCCGGGTTCCTCCTCGTATCAGAGCCGCTTCCTTCACCTTCGAGCGCCTGAGCACCACGGCACATCCGCAGTTCGGCCGGAGCGGACCGGCCCCTGCCCGGATGCGCCGCACCCCGTCATCTCCCCAGCCCCCGCGCGTGGACCCTCCTCCGGCGGCGGCCGCCCCCGGCGCGCGTCCGGGCGTGGCGGCGCGCCCGCCGGAGCACGCGCGGGCCCTTCATGACTAGGAGTCAGGACAGATGGAGCGTCCCTTCCCCACTGTCGCCGTCGTCGGCCTCGGCACGATGGGTGCCGGCGTCGCGGTGGCGGTCGCCAAGAGCGGCCGCCGGGTGATCGGCATCGAGGCCACCGAGGACTCGGCCGCCCGGGCACTGGCCCGGATCGAGGAGGCCACCGCGCACGCGGTCGACCGGGAGCGGCTGACCGCCGAGGAGCGCACCGGGCTGCTGGCCCGGATCTCCGTCGGCCACGAACTGGCGGCCGCCGCCGGGGCGGACCTGGTGATCGAGGAGGTGCCCGAGCAGCTGGAGCTGAAGCGGGAGGTCTTCGCCGAGCTGGACCGGATCTGCCCGGAGGCCACCGTGCTGGCCACCGGCACCACCGCGCTGTCGGTGACCCGGATCGCCGCCGCGACCTCCCGTCCGGAGCGGGTGCTCGGCCTGCACTTCTTCAACCCGGTGCACGGCATGAAGCTGGTCGAGGTGGTCCGCACCGTACTGACCTCCCCGCGGACCGCCGAGGACGCCGCCGCCTTCGCCCGCGACCTCGGCAAGGAGCCGGTGGCGGCCGGCGACCGGGCCGGCTTCGTGGTGAACGGCCTGCTGTTCGCCTACCTGAACCAGGCCGCCGCGATGTTCGAGTCCAAGTACGCGTCGCGGGAGGACATCGACGCCGCGATGCGGCTCGGCTGCGGCCTGCCGATGGGCCCGCTGGCGCTGCTCGACCTGATCGGCATCGACACCGCCCGCACCGTGCTGGAGGCGATGTACGAGCAGTCCCGGGACCGCCTGCACGCGCCCGCCCCGATCCTCGGCCAGCTGGTCGCCGCCGGGCTGCTGGGCCGCAAGACCGGCCGCGGCTTCTACACCTACGAGGCGCCGGGCTCCTCCCGCGCCGTGGACGCGGCCACCGGGCCGGCCCGGCCGAAGGTGCCGGGCCGGGCGGTGCGCACCGTCGGCGTCTGCGGCTCGGGGACGATGGCCACCGGCATCGCCGAGGTGTTCGCCAAGGCCGGGCACCCGGTGCTGCTGGCCGCCCGCAGCCAGGAGAAGGCCGAGAAGGCCAAGGCGCAGCTGGCGAAGTCGCTGGAGCGCTCGGTGGCCAAGGGCCGGCTGTCCGCCGGGGCGCGGGACGCCGCACTGGCGCTGGTCACCCCGGTCGGCCAGTACGCCGAGCTGGCCGAGGTGGACCTGGTGGTCGAGGCGGTCGCCGAGGACCTGGCGGTCAAGCGGGAGCTGTTCGCCACCCTGGACAAGATCGTCAGGCCTGGCGCGGTGCTCGCCACCACCACCTCCTCGCTGCCGGTGATCAGCTGCGCGACCGCCACCTCGCGGCCGCAGGACGTGATCGGCATGCACTTCTTCAACCCGGCCCCGGCGATGAAGCTGGTCGAGGTGGTCTCCACCGTGCTGACCGCGCCGGACGTCACCGCCACCGTGCTGGAGCTGACCGCCGGGGTCCGCAAGCACCCGGTGGAGTGCGGCGACCGGGCCGGCTTCATCGTCAACGCGCTGCTCTTCCCCTACCTGAACGACGCGGTGCGGATGCTCCAGGAGCACTACGCGACGGTGGACGACATCGACACCGCGATGAAGCTCGGCTGCGGCTACCCGATGGGCCCGTTCGAACTGCTGGACGTGGTCGGCCTGGACGTCTCGCTGACGATCGAGCAGGTGCTGCACCAGGAGTTCCGCGAGCCCGGCCTGGCCGCCGCGCCGCTGCTGGAGCACCTGGTCGCGGCGGGCTGCCTGGGCCGCAAGACCGGCCGCGGCTTCCGCGACCACGCGCGCCGATGACCACGCCGCAGGCCGGGGGCGGCCCGTACGAGACGCCGTACGGGCCGCCACCGCACGGGGCGCAGCCCTACGGCGGCGCGGCTTCCGGCAACGGCGCCCCGCCGCAGGGATCCGCGCCCTCCGCGGCCTCCGCGCGCCCCGGTTGGAGCCCCGGGACGGTGTCCTCCCGCTGGCCCCGCCCGGCCGTGACCGGTCCGGTCGCACCGGTGCGGCGGGGAAGGGCCGTGGCCGCGCCGTCCGGGCCGTGTAGCGTTCCGGACATGGATCGGGTTCAGTCAAGCTCCCCGCAGCACCCCGCCGGGCCGCACGGCGGCGACGGCCGGACCGCCCCCTCGACCGGGGGCACCGGGCCGGACGGCGGGCCGGGCAGCCGCCGGGCGGCGGCGCAGCGCCAGCAGATGCGCCAGGACCTGGCCACGGCCGCGATGGAGCTGTTCGCGTCGCAGGGCTACGAGGAGACCACGGTCGACCAGATCGCGGCCGCCGCCGGGGTGGCCCGGCGCACCTTCTTCCGGTACTTCCGGTCCAAGGAGGAGGCGATCTTCCCGGACCACGACGACACCCTGGTGCGGGTGGCCGACCTGCTGGCAAGCGCGGAGCCGGAGGAGCACCCGCTGGACGTGGTCTGCCGCGGCATCAAGGAGGTGCTGCGGATGTACGCCTCCACCCCGGGGGTGTCGGTCGCGCGGTACCAGCTGATCCGTCAGGTTCCGGCGCTGCGCGAGCGGGAGATCGCCGTGGTGGCCCGCTACGAGCGGCTGTTCACCCGCTACCTGCTGGGGCGTTTCGACACCGGCGAGTCCATCCCGTCCGGCTGGCAGCGCGGCGGCGAGGACGACTCGATGCTGGCCGAGGTCTCGGCGGCGGCGGTGGTCGCGGCGCACAACCACGTGCTGCGGCGCTGGCTGCGGGCCGGCGGCCGGGGCGACGTGGAGGCGCAGCTGGACCACTCCTTCGAGGTGATCCGGCGGACCTTCTGGGCCGCCAGCGCGCCGGGTGCCAGGCGTCGGGGATCGGTGGTGGCACCGGGTGCCAATGGGACCCTCGGGGACACCGGGGCGGAGAGCGCACTGAGTGCCAGTCCCGGAGGTGAGGTGCTCATCACAGTCGCCCGGACGGACGCTCCACTGGAGGTCGTGGTGGACAGCATCCGGGCCGCACTGAGTGGCGCCCGGGAGTCGTAAGCGCGGTATTCACGCAGGTCAGAGCGGTATCGAGGGCCCGCGCCGAGAAGTCGGCGCGGGCCCTTCGCATGCCCGCGCAACGCGCGTCACGCCGCCCCGGAGGCCGCCGGAATTCGTGACACCCGGTGTCTTTACGAGTGGCACAGGGTGCCACTACCTTGTTACTCACCAGTCGCGGCGCCGCGGCTCCCCACCTCGGCGCGCCGTCGTCCGGCGTTCCCACACCCCGGGAGCAGAGCCAGAACGGCCCGGTCCACCCCGGGTGCCCAGTCTGACCCGCCCACCACCCACCTCAGCGAAGCCGGTGTCCGCTCCCGGCTCCCCCAGACGCCCTGTGCCCTCACACAGGTACGCCTTCGGAGGCAGCCATGCAGGAAATCCTCGACGCGATCATCAGCACCGACACCACGTCGGCGGACTTCGCGGCGATCAAGCTCCCCGAGTCCTACCGCGCGGTGACGCTCCACAAGGACGAGGAGCAGATGTTCGCGGGCCTCGACAGCCGCGACAAGGACCCCCGCAAGTCCCTTCACCTCGACGAGGTCGCCCTGCCCGAGCTGGGCCCCGGCGAGGCCCTGGTCGCCGTCATGGCGAGCGCGGTGAACTACAACACCGTCTGGAGCTCGATCTTCGAGCCGGTCTCCACCTTCGGCTTCCTGGAGCGCTACGGCCGGCTGTCGCCGCTCACCAAGCGCCACGACCTGCCGTACCACGTGGTCGGCTCCGACCTCGCCGGCGTGGTGCTGCGCACCGGCGCCGGGGTCAACGCCTGGAAGCCGGGCGACGAGGTCGTCGCGCACTGCCTCTCGGTCGAACTGGAGTCCGCGGACGGCCACAACGACACGATGATGGACCCGGAGCAGCGCATCTGGGGCTTCGAGACCAACTTCGGCGGCCTGGCCCAGCTGGCCCTGGTGAAGACCAACCAGCTGCTGCCCAAGCCCAAGCACCTCACCTGGGAGGAGGCCGCCTCCCCCGGTCTGGTCAACTCCACCGCCTACCGCCAGCTGGTCTCGCGCAACGGCGCCGGCATGAAGCAGGGCGACAACGTGCTGATCTGGGGCGCCAGCGGCGGCCTCGGCTCGTACGCCACCCAGTACGCGCTGGCCGGCGGCGCCACCCCGATCTGCGTGGTCTCCAACGACCAGAAGGCCGAGATCTGCCGCGCCATGGGCGCCGAGGCGATCATCGACCGCTCCGCCGAGGGCTACCGGTTCTGGAAGGACGAGCACACCCAGGACCCGCGCGAGTGGAAGCGCCTGGGCGCGAAGATCCGCGAGTTCACCGGCGGCGAGGACGTGGACATCGTCTTCGAGCACCCGGGCCGGGAGACCTTCGGCGCCTCGGTGTACGTCACCCGCAAGGGCGGCACCATCGTCACCTGCGCCTCCACCTCCGGCTACATGCACCAGTACGACAACCGGTACCTGTGGATGTCGCTCAAGCGGATCGTCGGCTCGCACTTCGCCAACTACCGCGAGGCCTTCGAGGCCAACCGCCTGATCGCCAAGGGCAAGATCCACCCGACCCTGTCCAAGGTCTACTCCATGGAGGAGACCGGCCAGGCCGCCCTGGACGTGCACCACAACAAGCACCAGGGCAAGGTCGGCGTGCTCTGCCTGGCCCCCGAGGCGGGCCTGGGCGTCACCGACCCCGAGCTGCGCGAGAAGCACCTGCCGGCCATCAACCGCTTCAGGAACGTGTGAGACCCGCCGATGACTGAGCCCCAGAAGCGCGACCGGCCCTGGCTGATGCGCACCTACGCCGGCCACTCCACCGCGAGCGACTCCAACGCGCTCTACCGGCGGAACCTGGCGAAGGGCCAGACCGGCCTGTCCGTCGCCTTCGACCTGCCGACCCAGACCGGCTACGACTCCGACCACGTCCTCGCCCGCGGCGAGGTCGGCCGGGTCGGCGTCCCGGTCGGCCACGTCGGCGACATGCGCACCCTGTTCGACGGCATCCCGCTCGAACGGACCAACACCTCCATGACGATCAACGCCACCGCGATGTGGCTGCTGGCGCTCTACCAGGTGGTCGCCGAGGAGCAGGGCGCGGACGTCGCCAAGCTCACCGGCACCACCCAGAACGACATCGTCAAGGAGTACCTGTCGCGCGGGACGCACGTCTTCCCGCCCGGCCCGTCGGTGCGGCTGATCACCGACATGATCGCCTACACGGTCGGCAACATCCCCAAGTGGAACCCGATCAACATCTGCAGCTACCACCTGCAGGAGGCCGGGGCCACGCCCGTCCAGGAGATCGCCTACGCGATGTGCACCGCCATCTCGGTGCTCGACGCCGTGCGCGACTCCGGCCAGGTGCCGGCCGAGCGGATGGGCGAGGTGGTCGCCCGGATCTCCTTCTTCGTCAACGCCGGCGTGCGCTTCGTCGAGGAGATGTGCAAGATGCGCGCCTTCGCCCGGCTGTGGGAGAAGGTCACCCTGGAGCGCTACGGCGTCACCGACCCCAAGCAGCGCCGCTTCCGCTACGGCGTCCAGGTCAACTCGCTCGGCCTGACCGAGGCCCAGCCGGAGAACAACGTCCAGCGGATCGTCCTGGAGATGCTGGCCGTCACCCTCTCCAAGGACGCCCGCGCGCGTGCCGTCCAGCTGCCCGCCTGGAACGAGGCGCTCGGCCTGCCCCGGCCCTGGGACCAGCAGTGGTCGCTGCGCATCCAGCAGGTGCTGGCGTACGAGTCGGACCTGCTGGAGTACGGCGACATCTTCAACGGCTCCGAGGTGATCGAGGCCAAGACCGACGAGCTGCTGGCCGGCGCCGAGGCGGAGATCGCCAAGGTGCTGGAGATGGGCGGGGTGATCCCGGCCGTCGAGTCCGGCTACCTGAAGTCCAACCTGGTCGCCTCGCACGCCGCCCGCCGGGCCCGGATCGAGTCCGGCGAGGACAAGATCATCGGGGTGAACTGCTTCGACACCACCGAGCCGAGCCCGCTCACCGCCGACCTCGACACCGCGATCATGGTGGTCGACCCGGCCTCCGAGCGGTCCGTGCTCGCCGCCCTGGAGACCTGGCGCGCCGAGCGCGACGAGGCCGCCGCCCAGGCGTCGCTGGCCGAGCTCAAGGCCGTCGCCGCCACCGGGACCAACCTGATGCCGGCCACGCTCGCCTGCGCCCGGGCCGGCGTCACCACCGGCGAGTGGTCCTTCGCCCTGCGCGAGGTCTTCGGCGAGTACCGCGCGCCCACCGGCGTCGGCGGCGCGCCCGTCGCCGTGGCCGCCGAGCCCGGCGGCGAGCTGGAGCAGGTCCGTGCCGCGGTCGCCGCCACCGCCGCGGAGCTGGGCGCCGGCAAGCTGCGCCTGCTGGTCGGCAAGCCCGGCCTGGACGGGCACTCCAACGGCGCCGAGCAGATCGCCGTCCGGGCCCGCGACGCCGGCTTCGAGGTGGTCTACCAGGGCATCCGGCTGACCCCGGAGCAGATCGTCTCCGCCGCCGTCGCGGAGGACGTGCACTGCGTGGGCCTGTCCATCCTCTCCGGCGCGCACAGCGAGCTGGTGCCCGACGTCCTGAAGCGGCTGCGCCGCGCCGGGGTGGAGGATGTCCCGGTGATCGTGGGTGGCATCATCCCGGCAGCGGACGGCGAGGCCCTCAAGGCCGCCGGCGTCGCCGCCGTGTTCACCCCGAAGGACTTCGGCATCACCACCATCATCGGCCGGATCGTGGACGAGATCCGGCTGGCCAACAAGCTCCAGCCGTGGACGCCCGCACCGACCGCGGCCACGAACTGAACAGCTGACCAGCTGACCACTGGGAAGGAACCCTCGATTCTTATGACTGCTGTGAACCGTCTGCGCCCGCGCCGCTCCTGTCTCGCCGTGCCGGGCAGCAACCCGCGCTTCCTGGAGAAGGCCCAGGGCCTGCCGGCCGACCAGGTCTTCCTCGACCTGGAGGACGCCTGCGCCCCGCTGGTCAAGGAGAGCGCGCGCCACAACATCGTCGACGCGCTCAACAACGGCGACTGGGGCGGCAAGACCCGCGTCGTGCGCGTCAACGACTGGACCACGCACTGGACCTACCGCGACGTGATCACCGTGGTCGAGGGCGCCGGCCCCAACCTCGACTGCATCATGCTGCCCAAGGTGCAGGACGCCGAGCAGGTCAAGGCGCTCGACCTGCTGCTCACCCAGATCGAGAAGACCATGGGCTTCGAGGTCGGCCGGATCGGCATCGAGGCGCAGATCGAGAACGCCAAGGGCCTGATCAACGTCGACGCCATCGCCGAGGCCTCGCCCCGGCTGGAGACCATCATCTTCGGCCCCGCCGACTTCATGGCCTCCATCAACATGAAGTCGCTGGTCGTCGGCGAGCAGCCGCCCGGCTACAACGCCGACGCCTACCACTACATCCTGATGCGCATCCTGATGGCCGCCCGCGCCAACGACCTCCAGGCGATCGACGGCCCGTACCTCCAGATCCGCAACCAGGAGGGCTACCGCGAGGTCGCCCGCCGCTCGGCCGCCCTCGGCTTCGACGGCAAGTGGGTGCTCCACCCGGACCAGGTCGCCGCCGCGAACGAGATCTACTCGCCCTCGCAGGAGGACTACGACCACGCCGAGCTGATCCTCGACGCGTACGACTACTGCACCTCCGAAGCGGGCGGCGCCAAGGGCTCCGCCATGCTCGGCGACGAGATGATCGACGAGGCCAGCCGCAAGATGGCGCTGGTCGTCGCCGGCAAGGGTCGGGCCGCGGGCATGCAGCGCACCACCAAGTTCGAGATCCCGGAAAGCTGAGGGCCCACGGCATGCAGTTCGGACGCACCTACGAGGAGTTCGAGGTCGGCGCGGTCTACAAGCACTGGCCCGGCAAGACGGTCACCGAGTACGACGACCACCTCTTCTGCCTGCTCACCATGAACCACCACCCGCTCCACATGGACACCAACTATGCGGAGAAGACGACGGACTTCGGCAGGAACGTCGTGGTGGGCAACTACATCTACTCGCTGCTGCTCGGCATGTCCGTCCCGGACGTCTCCGGCAAGGCGATCGCCAACCTGGAGATCGAGTCGCTGCGGCACGTCGCACCGACCTTCCACGGCGACACCCTCTACGGCGAGACCACCGTGCTCGACAAGTGGCCGTCCAAGTCCAAGGACGACCGCGGCATCGTGTACGTCGAGACCAAGGGGTACAAGCAGGACGGCACGGTCGTCTGCGTCTTCCGCCGCAAGGTGATGGTGCCGACCGGGACGTACATCAAGGAGCGCGGCGGCGAGCAGCCCGGTCGTCCGACCCCGCTCTCCTGAGCCCCTCCCTCCCCACCTTCTCGGCCTCTCCCCTCTATAGGGGGCCTCCTTCCACGGACGGAGAGCCCCCTCGAGAGACCCCGGACGGGCAGGCCGCCGTCATCGGCCGCGCCCCACCCGGTACCGGGGGCCCTGCTGCCGCAGCCACGCCGGCAGGGCCCCCGCAATCCCCCCCCCGGGGGGAATCCCCGACTTTCCATAGCCCCTCAGACCTTTCCGGAGCCGCACGATGGGACGCCTCGCACAGACCGACGGCCTCACCGAGATCCAGCGGGACATCCTCGCCACCGTGCGGGATTTCGTCGACAAGGAGATCATTCCGGTCGCGACCGAGCTGGAGCACAAGGACGAGTACCCGACCGCCATCGTCGAGGGCATGAAGCAGCTCGGCCTGTTCGGGCTCACCATCCCCGAGGAGTACGGCGGCCTCGGCGAGTCGCTGCTCACCTACGCCCTGGTGGTCGAGGAGATCGCCCGCGGCTGGATGTCGGTCTCCGGCATCGTCAACACCCACTTCATCGTGGCGCACATGATCAACGCCCACGGCACCCAGGAGCAGAAGGACCACTTCCTGCCGAGGATGGCCGCCGGCGAGATCCGCGGCGCCTTCTCGATGTCCGAGCCGGGCCTCGGGTCCGACGTTTCGGCCATCTCCACCAAGGGCGTCAAGGACGGGGAGTTCTACGTCCTCAACGGCCAGAAGATGTGGCTCACCAACGGCGGCACCTCCACCCTGGTCGCGGTCCTCTGCAAGACCGACGAGGGCGGCAACACGCCGTACAAGAACATGACCACCTTCCTGATCGAGAAGGAGGCCGGTTTCGGCCCGAACCCCACGGTTCCCGGCCTGACCGTGCCCGGCAAGATCGAGAAGATGGGCTACAAGGGCGTCGACACCACCGAGCTGGTCCTCCAGGACGTCCGCATCCCGGCCGACCGCATCCTCGGCGGCGTCCCGGGCCGCGGCTTCTACCAGATGATGGACGGCGTCGAGGTCGGCCGCGTCAACGTCGCCGCCCGCGGCTGCGGCGTCGCCCGCCGCGCCTTCGAGCTCGGCATCTCCTACGCCCAGCAGCGCTCCACCTTCGGCAAGAAGATCGCCGAGCACCAGGCGATCCAGTTCAAGCTCGCCGAGATGGCCACCAAGGTCGAGGCCGCCCACCAGATGATGGTCATGGCCGCCCGCAAGAAGGACAGCGGCGAGCGCAACGACCTCGAGGCCGGCATGGCCAAGTACCTCGCCTCCGAGTACTGCAAGGAGGTCGTCGAGGACGCCTTCCGCATCCACGGCGGCTACGGCTTCTCCAAGGAGTACGAGATCGAGCGCCTCTACCGCGAGGCCCCGATGCTGCTCATCGGTGAAGGTACTGCGGAGATCCAGAAGATGATCGTCGGACGCCGGCTCCTGGAGGAGTACCGGATCGCCGACTGATCCCCGGGCCGCCCGCCGACGGACCACGTCGCCGGGCGGCCCCCTCGAACCGCCGGTCGACGGGCGTGCGGGCCCGCGCCGGCGGAGCGCCGTGCCCCGTCACGGGCCCGGCCTGGTCCGCCTGGGTCCGGCACGGCCCTCCGGAAGCGGCCGCAGGGCGTACAGCTGCAACGACGCGCCCGGCGGCCGCTTCCGCACACCCGCTTGCGGCCACTACGGCCGTTTCGCCCCACCGGGTTCCGTCGGCGTACCCGTTGAGACAAGAGTCACCAGCCCTGTCGGGTCCCTTGGGAACCGGACCGGGTCGAGCTACGGTCGTAGGAGTGGACGCGCACACGCGCCGCCACCGGACACATGAACGAGCAGGCGGGTTGCCCACCCACCGTGTGCTCCCGATAGCATCCACCGGGACAGCAAGCCGTCCCTCTATTACCGATCCCGCGGTGGCCCCCGTCCAGCGGCCATGATCCCCCGCGACAAAGGTCTTCGATGCCCATCAGCCCGTCCCCTCACACCTCCGTCACGGACCGCGATGCCCTCGCAGCCCCGACGGCCGGTCGGCGACCCCGCGTGACCATCGCGCGCGGAGCCACCCCCTGGTTCGTCCCCACTCTCGCCACGGCCGCCGTGACCACCGCCCTCACCCGGCGCAGCGGCAAGTGGGCCCTGGCTGCGGTACCCGCCTGCGCGCTCAGCGCGGGCATGCTGTGGTTCTTCCGCGACCCCGAGCGTGAGATCGGCACGGGCAGAGTGATCTCCCCCGCCGACGGCGTGGTGCAGAGCATCGACGCCTGGCCGGACGGCCGCACCCGGGTCGCGATCTTCATGAGCCCGCTCAACGTCCACGTCAACCGCGCGCCCCTGCCGGGCACGGTGACGTCGGTCGAGCACGTCGCGGGCGGCTTCGTCCCCGCGTTCAACAAGGACAGCGACCAGAACGAGCGGGTCGTCTGGCACTTCGACACCGAGCTCGGCGACATCGAGATGGTGCAGATCGCGGGGGCCGTGGCCCGACGCATCGTGCCGTACGTGGACGCCGGAACCAAGGTCGAGCAGGGCGACCGGATCGGTCTGATCCGGTTCGGGTCCCGGGTCGACACCTACCTGCCGGCCGGCGTCGAGGTCGGCGTCGAGGTCGGCCAGAAGACCACAGCCGGGGTGACGCGCCTTGACCGTGACTGATCCTGAGACAATCGTCGGCCTGGACGACGAGGAGACGGCCCTGCGCCGCCGCCGCTGGGCGCGCGACCGCGAGCTGCGCGCCCCGCGCTCTCCTCAGCACCTGTCCACCGCCGACTTCCTGACCCTGGGGAACGCCGTCTGCGGCTTCCTGGCGATCTACTCGATCACCACCGGGGTCCTGGTCCCGCACATCACCAACCCGGACGCCGCTCCGGACCGGCACAGCGCCGCCACCGCGGTCACGCTGCTGCTGATCGGCTCGATGTGCGACCTCTTCGACGGCCTGGTGGCGCGCAAGCTGCGCTCCTCCGCCCTCGGAGCGGAACTGGACAACCTGGCGGACCTGATCAGCTTCGGCATCGCGCCGGCCTACTTCGTCGCGGTCTGGGGCATGGTCTCCCAGGGCTCCAACAGCAAGCTGTCGGCGCTCATCGCCATCACGGTGCTGCTCGCGGTGGTCCTGCGGCTGGCCCGCTTCTCGGCCGTCAAGATGCGGCCCGGGGTGTTCCAGGGCATGCCGTGCCCGATGGGCGCGATGACGGTGATCGCCATCGTGCTGCTCGACCCGCCGTTCCTGCCCGGTCTGCTCGCCATCTTCGGCGCCGCGTACCTGATGGTCAGCCGGATCGAGTACCCGAAGCCGCAGGGGCTGCTGGCCACCGCGACGCTCTGCTGGATCGTGGTCTCCATCGGCTGCCTGGCCGCCTGGGCCACCGGCCTGCCCGGTGGCAACCAGCTGATGCACGTCGGCGCGTTCGCCCAGATCACGCTCGCGGCGATGGCACCGCTGCTGGTCATCCGGCGCAAGGTGGGGCAGAAGGTCGGCGACGTCCGCGCCCGGCGGGCGGAGTCCCGGCTCGGCTGAGTCCCCGCAAAAGTCATAAGAGTCAGGGCCCGGAACCTGTTGGTTCCGGGCCCTTCTCGTATGTCATAACAATCGAGCGCCGTGGGTGCGGGGCTCAGGCGCCGTCCGAGCGGAGACCGGAGCGGACCTCGACGCGGACGCCGGAGCCGCCGTCGCGGTCGCCGTGGACCCCGAACGTCCCCACAAAAGTCATAAAACTCAGGCGCCACCGGTGTGCACGCTGAACGCCGAGCGGCGGGCCGCCCGGGCCACGCCCGGGTCCGGGTGCACGCCCGAGACCGCCGTCAGCACCGAGGCCGCCCGCGGGTGACCGGACTGCCGGGCCCGCGCGAACAGCCGGACCGGGTCGCCCGCCGAGGCGCCCTCGACATGACCCACCAGCAGCTCGGTCTCGCCGTGGTCGAGCACCGCGGCCGCGGTGTCCACCCAGAGCCAGGCCGCGTCCTCCGCGCCCAGCACGTCCGCCGGGGAGACGCCCTCGTCGGCGCGCTCCGCCAGCCACAGCAGCGCATAGGGGCGCAGCACCGGCGCGTCCACCGCCGCGCGCACCGCCTGCTCGGCCGGGCCTCCGGCCACCCGCAGCGCCTCGAAGGCCAGTCCGCGCACCAGCGCGTCGTCGCCCCGGGCGGCCTCCAGCAGCTCGCCCACGGCCCGGTCCGCCGGGCGGGCCGCGACCCACGCCCGGAACTCGGCGCGGGCCGGGCCCGGCGAGTAGTCCGCACACGCGTTCAGCAGCTCGAAGGCGCTCTGCTCGATGTGCCCGGCCGCGGTCTGCGCGACCGTGCAGATCTCCTCCAGCTTGGCCCGCACCGCCCAGTGGCCGAGCGGCGACAGCTCCGCGGCATCGTTCCTGCGCACCAGGGCGCCGACGGCCTCCAGGCCGTCGAGCATCCAGTCCAGGACGGCGGCCACGTCGGCCGGCGCGGCCGGGGTGTCGATCTGCGGCGCGCGGCAGGTGCCGCGGACGGCGGAGACGGCCGAGGCCGCGTGCGGCACCGGCGACAGCCCCGGTCCGCCGAGGCCGGTGCCGACCCGGCGCTCGTCCAGGCCCCGGCGCAGCAGTTCCAGCAGTTCGCTCTCGGCGACGGGGCCGTCCACCAGGTGCAGGAAGGAGAGCAGCTGCGGGGCCTGGTCCACGGCCTGCCCGGCCAGCACGGCGAACACGCCGCGCAGCGCGGCGGGCGGCACCGGGGCGAGCAGGGTCCAGGCGTCGAACATCGCCGACCATCCGCGCACCACGGCCTCGTCGTCGTGCTCCCAGGCATGCAGGCGCCAGCCGGGGCCGGCTCCGCCGTCCCGGGGCTCCACGAGGCCCACCAGCAGCGCCTGCCCCCATGCCTTGGCGGCGGCGCCCACCGTCATGGCCAGCGCCCGGCCGGCCTCGCGGGCGTCCTCGGGGAGCAGTTCGCCGCGCTTGTCGACCTCGGCCAGCTCACCGGCCCAGCGGGCGACGCGGACGGCGTCCACCAGCATCCGGCGGGCCAGCGGCGCCAGCTCGGCGGGTGCCGGGAAGCCCTCGGGCACGGGAACCCTGCCCCGCCCGGGAGCCGGAGCGGGCCCTCGCCGCCGGGGTACTCCGTTACGGGGGACACCCGCCCCGCCCGGCCTGCCACCGGCGGGCCGTTGGGCCGTTCCGGGGAGACGGGTCACCGTCGCACCGGTACCGATCGTCGGCGGGAGCGGGGCATCACGGTCGCGCGGGTTCCGAGACGTCACGTCGAGCAGTCTTCCCCTTGCACCGGCCTTCTGTCACATCCGGTTGTCCGTACGACCGGGCGACCGGTGGCGGCACCTCCGCAAGATCGGGCAACAGCGGCAAACCGCCTGGCCGGAAACGTGTGACCTGCCCATGCCACTCGCATCGTCCCGGTTGCCAGGAATGCTCGGGCGGTTACCGTGCGTACGGGTGGGGGGTCAGTGGCCGGGCAAATTGTCGTCCCTGACATCGGGGTGGTTTTCGCGCCGGTCGCACGGGGAATCCCCTTCCGCCGACTTCCGGCGGAGCTGTCCAGTCCGAATCCGGACGGATGACGGGCGGGGCGGGGGGATCGCGCCGCGCGAGAAGTCGGACCGGCCGACTTCTCGCGCGCCTACGGCGGAATGGGGGAAACGTTCATTCGTGGGCAGGGGGAAGCGCGCCGGAAAAGCCGGCGCGGCCCAGCCGGAAACGCCCGCGCGCGGAGGGGGGCGAGGGCGCGACCCGTAGGTCTTGCGGGCCTCGCGGACCCTGTCGGACGGATCGGACGGATCGGGTCGACGGGTCGACGGGTCGAACCAACGGGCCGGCTCGGACCTCGGCGGTGGGGCCGCGTTCCGATCCGCAGGGGCGGAAGCGGAGCACCGACCGCGGCACGTCCGGGAGACGTTCCGGCGAGGACCCGCCGGCGGCGCCCTACAGCAGCGGCGTGAGCCAGCGGCGGAGCAGTTCGGTGTACCGGTCGGGAGCGGTGTTCCAGAGGGTGGCGTGGTCGGCACCGGGGAAGGCCTGGAGGCTGACCACGTCGCGACGGGCGGCGGCCAGCTTCTCGGCGCTGCCGAAGGGCGCGATCCGGTCCTCGGGGCTGTGCAGGAGAAGGGTGGGCACCCGCAGGTCGGTGCCGTCGGCGATGCGGGCGAAGTCGGCGAGGTCGACGCCGGTGCGGCCCTCCGCGGCCAGGGCCCCGAGCTCGGCGGCGACGCCCTGGAAGCCGGCCCGGGCAGCGTCCCGGCGGGCGGAGACCGGGAGGTCGAGCACCGGCGAGTCGAGGATGAGGCCGCTGACGGCGTGCGGCCAGGCGGTGCGGGCCGCGGTCTGGAGGGCCGTGGTCGCGCCGACCGACCAGCCGTAGAGGATCACCTTGCCCGCGCCGCTGTCGAGCGCCAGCCGTACCGCCGCCTCGATGTCGCGCCACTCGGTCTCGCCGAAGTGGCTGAGCCCGTCCGGGGAGGCGGGGGCGCCCTGGTCGCCGCGGTAGGTGACGGCAAGGGTGGGCAGGCCGAGCCGGTCGAGGACGGGGAGCACCGGGAGGGTCTGCTGGCGGTCGGCCTCGGGGCCGTGCACCAGGATCACCCAGGTGCCGCGCTTGCCGTCGAGCCGCCAGGCGGGAAGGGCGCCGAGCTCACCGTCGGCGGTGGTGTCGGTGAAGGGGAGGCCGAGTGCCTCGGTGGGGTCGCCGAGGTGGACCCGGGGGGTGAAGCGGACCTCGGTGCCGGGGGTGAGCGTGCCCCGGTCGGCGCGGAGCAGCCGGCGGGTGACGCCCCGCTCGTCGCTGTGCAGGACCTCCTCGACGACCGCGTGCCCGCCGTCCGCCCACTCGACCGCCCAGCGGCCGGGGCGCAGGCTCTCGGGGCCGCGGGTGAAGGTGACGCGGCCGGGGGCGAGGCCGCGGACCAGGACCGGCCCGGACTTCGGGACGGCGGCCACCGGACGGACCGTCCGCTCGGAGGCCCGACGGCCGATCACCAGCACGGCGGCCCCGACCGCGGCGGCCGCCACGACGGCGGCGGTTCCCCAACGCATTTCGCTCCCCGCTCTGTTGCTCACGGACCGGACGGTGTTCGGGCACCAGTTCACCGGCGCTCCGTCCGCCCGGCCACCGGGCTGGGCCGTCCGGGTCACCCGGGCGGCGGCCCGGCGGCGCCGAGGAGGTGCCGGAAGCGGGCGGCGAGGGCGGCGGCGGGGGCGGCGAGGGGCTTTCCGCGGTGCCCGCCACCGAACTCCGCGGCGCATGCCACCGAACCGCAGGCGTGGCCCCGGTCCTGCCCCAGCCGCCGAACGCACGAAGCGGCCCGGCCACGGACCGGTGCCGCGCCGGGCGATCCCCCGGCCTGTCAGCGGCCCCGCGCCGGGCGATCCCCGGCGCGTCGGCGGCGTCCGCGTGTGACCAACCCCTCCGTGACCTCGGTTGACTCCCGGTTCGGGCCCGTGATGGGATCCTGGGGCCAAACGGAGGCATGGAGAGGAAGCCGGTGGAATTCCGGCGCGGTCCCGCCACTGTCACCGGGGAGCACGCTCGGAACATCGCCACGGCGGCCGTCGACGGCCGCTGGAAGGCTCCGGGCGTGCGTTCGACCCGGAAGCCAGGAGACTCTCGCCCCCGTCACGTCGATCCAGGGCGCGGACCCTGAGTGAGGACACGCACGCGATGCAGGCTGCCCCGCCCCACCGGACTCCGAGCTGCCTTCCGCCGTGCCCCCGATGACCCCGCTCGGGCCCTCCTCCTCGCCGCGCCCGCTGGCCCGCGCCGCCGCGTTCGCGCTCGGCGCCGTCGCGGGCCATGTCGCCGACGCCCGCTTCGCCGACCCCCGCCGGGGCCATCCGGTGGCCGTCTTCGGCGGCGCCGCGACCCGGCTGGAGCGTCGGCTGTGGCGCGACGACCGCGGCGCGGGGGCCGGGTACACGGCGCTGTGCGTGGGCGCGGTGGCGGCGGGCGCGCTCGCCCTGGACCGTACGGTGGGCCGGCGTCCGCTGGGCCGGGCGGTGCTGGCGGCGGCCGCGACCTGGACGGTGCTCGGCGGCACCTCGCTGACCCGGGAGGCGCGCACCATCGGCCGCTCGCTGTCCGCGGGCGACCTCGCGGCGGCCCGGGAGCGGCTGCCGCACCTGTGCGGGCGGGACCCGAGCGCGCTGGACGGGCAGCAGATCGCCCGGGCGGTGGTCGAGTCGGTGGCCGAGAACACCGCCGACGCCGTGGTGAACGCGCTGACCTGGGGCGCCCTGGCCGGCACGCCCGGCCTGCTGGCCTTCCGCGCCGTGAACACCCTGGACGCGATGGTGGGTCACCGCTCGCCGCGCTACGCCCGGTTCGGCTGGGCCTCGGCCCGGCTGGACGACCTGGCGGGCTGGCCGGGCGCCCGGCTGACGGCGCTGCTGACGGTGGCCGCCGCGCCCGAGCCCCGTACGGCCTGGCGGGTCTGGCGGCGCGACGGCTCCGCGCACCCGAGCCCGAACGCGGGCCAGGCCGAGGCGGCGTTCGCCGGCGCGGTGGGCGTACGGCTGGGCGGGGCGCTGCGGTACGGCGAGAGGGTGGAGCACCGGCCCGTGCTGGGTGCGGAGCTGCGGCCGGTGACGGTGGACGACATCGAGCGCGCCTGTGCGCTCTCCCGGCGGGTGGGCGCACTGGCGCTGGGTACGACGGTCGCGGGGCACGTCCTGCTGCGGATGCTGCTGAGGAAGAAGGGACGGGCATGAGCAAGGCGCTGCTGGTCGCGGGGACGACCTCGGACGCGGGCAAGAGCGTGGTGACGGCCGGGATCTGCCGTTGGCTCGTCCGCCAGGGCGTGCGGGTCGCGCCGTTCAAGGCGCAGAACATGTCGCTCAACTCCTTCGTCACCGCCGACGGCGCCGAGATCGGCCGTGCCCAGGCGATGCAGGCGCAGGCCGCCCGGGTGGAGCCGGAGGCGGCGATGAACCCGGTGCTGCTCAAGCCGGGCGCGGACGGCCGCAGCCAGGTGGTGCTGCTCGGCAGGCCGGTGGCGGAGGTGGGCGCGCTGGACTACCGCGAGCGCAAGCCCGTCCTGCTGGAGCGTGCCCTGGAGTGCCTGGCGGACCTGCGCGGCCGCTACGACGTGGTGGTCTGCGAGGGCGCGGGCTCGCCCGCCGAGATCAACCTGCGCGACCGCGACATCGCCAACATGGGCCTGGCGACGGCCGCCGCCCTGCCGGTGGTGGTGGTCGGGGACATCGACCGCGGCGGGGTCTTCGCGGCGATGTACGGGACGCTGGCGCTGCTGTCGGCGGAGGACCAGCGGCACGTGGCCGGCTGGTTCGTCAACAAGTTCCGCGGTGACGCGCGGCTGCTCGCGCCCGGGCTGGAGATGCTGCACGGGCTGACCGGCCGTCCGGTGCTGGGCACGCTGCCGATGCTGCCCGGGCTCTGGCTGGACGCCGAGGACTCGCTGGACCTGTCGACGGTGGTGGACCGGGCGGACGGGCCCGGGCCGTACGGCGCGGACGTGCTGCGGGTGGCCGTGGTGCGCTTCCCGCGGCTGTCCAACTTCACCGACATGGACGCGCTCGCGCAGGAGCCGGGCGTGCTGGTGCGCTGGGCGACCCGCCCGGAGGAGCTGGCCGACGCCGACCTGGTGGTGCTGCCCGGCACCCGGGCCACCGTCGCGGACCTCGCCTGGCTGCGCGAGCGCGGTCTGGAGCCGGCGCTGCGGGCGCGGGCGGCGGCCGGGCTGCCGGTCCTCGGGGTCTGCGGCGGCTACCAGATGCTGGCGCGCTCGATCGTGGACGAGGTCGAGTCGAAGGCGGGGGCCGTCGAGGGCCTCGGCCTGCTGCCGACGCAGGTGCGGTTCGGCGCCGAGAAGGTGCTGGCGCGGCCGGTCGGCGAGGCGTACGGGCAGCGGGTGGAGGGCTACGAGATCCACCACGGGGTGGTCACCGTCGAGGGCGGGGACACGTTCGTCTCCGACGGCCGGGGGCGGAGTCTGGACGGCTGCCGGGTGGGCCCGGTCTGGGGCACGACCTGGCACGGCGCGCTGGAGAACGACGGGTTCCGCCGCGAACTCCTGCGCGAGGTCGCCGCGTTGTCGGGCCGGGCGTTCGTCCCGGCCCCGGACACCTCCTTCGCCGCGGCGCGCGAGGCCCGGCTGGACCGGCTGGGCGACCTGATCGAGGAGCACGCCGACACCGACGCGCTGTGGAAGCTGATCGAGGGCGGGGTGCCGGCGGCCGGATCGCTGCCGTTCGTCCCGCCCGGGGCCCCTGGGAGTGACGCATGAGCCGGGTACGGCGGCAGTGCCGGGTACGGCAGCAGAGCCGGGCAGGATCACGGGACCAGGCAGGATCACGAAACCGGGCAGGTTCACCGAGCCGGGCAGGATCACAGGACCGGACGGTGCCGCGGAACCGGGCACGACAGGAGTGGGGTACGGCATGAGTGACGTCCGCTATCCGTTCACCGCGATCGTCGGCATGGCCGACCTGCGGCTCGGGCTGCTGCTGAACGCGGTCTCCCCGGCCGTGGGCGGCGTGCTGGTGCGCGGTGAGAAGGGCACCGCGAAGTCGACCATGGTGCGCGCGCTGGCCGGCCTGCTGCCGTCCATCGCCACCGTGGACGACTGCCGCTTCGCCTGCGACCCGGCCGCGCCCGACCCGCAGTGCCCGGACGGGCCGCACGTCTCCCCGCCCGCTTCCGAACGGCCGGCCCAGCTGGTCGAGTTGCCGGTCGGCGTGGCCGAGGACCGGATCGTCGGCTCGCTCGACCTGGAGCGGGCGCTGGCCGAGGGCGTCAAGGCGTACGAGCCCGGGCTGCTCGCCAGGGCGCACCGCGGCGTGCTCTACATCGACGAGGTGAACCTGCTCCAGGACCACGTGGTGGACCTGCTGCTGGACGCCGCCGCGATGGGCCGCTCCTACGTCGAGCGCGAGGGCGTGTCGGTGCGCCACGCGGCCCGGTTCCTGCTGGTGGGCACGATGAACCCGGAGGAGGGCGAGCTGCGGCCGCAGCTGCTCGACCGGTTCGGCCTGACCGTCGAGATCGCCGCCACCCGGGATCCGGCCGAGCGCGCCGAGGTGGTCCGCCGCCGGCTCGCCTACGACGCGGACCCGGCCGGCTTCGCCGAGCGGTTCGCCGAGGATGAGCGGGCTCTCGCCGAACGCATCGTCGCCGCACGGGAGTTGCTGCCCAAGGTCGAGCTGACCGATGTGGCACTGCGTCAGATCACCGCCGTGTGCGCCGCGTTCGAGGTGGACGGGCTGCGCGCTGACATCGTGATGGCCCGCACGGCCGTCGCACTGGCGGCCTGGGACGGGCGCACCGAGGTGCAGGAGGAGGACGTCCGCAAGGCGGCGCAGCTGGCGCTGCCGCACCGGCGCCGCCGCAACCCCTTCGACGCGCCGGGGCTGGACGAGGATCAGCTGGACCGGACGCTGGAGGAGCACGCGCAGCAGGAGGAGCCGGAGCCCGAGGGCGACGGGTCCGGCCCGGACGGCGACGGCCCTGAGGGCGACGGCGACGGGCCGGAGGGCGGCCCGGACGGGGGCGGCCCCGACGGCGGCGGCGCGCCCGAGCCGTCCGACGGCGGCCCCGAGGGGTCCGCCCCCGAGCCGTCGGCCCCCGAGGCCCCCTCCCCCGAGGGCCCCGAGGAGCCCGCGCAGCAGCCCGTACCCGCCCAACACCCCTCCCCCGCACGGGAGTCGGCGCCGGTTGCGGCCGGGGACCCGTACCGGACCCAGCTGTTCACCGTCAAGGGCACCGGACACGGCGCCCAGGGCCGCCGCTCCCCCGCCGAGACCACCGGCGGGCACACCATCCGCGCCCGCCGCCCGCAGGGCGCGCTCGGCCGGCTGCACCTGACCGCGACCCTCCAGGCCGCCGCGCCGCACCAGGCTGCGCGCGGGCGCAGCGGGCGGGCGCTGGTGGTGCACAAGGACGACTTCCGCGAACAGGTGCGCCAGGGGCGGGAGTCCAACCTGGTGCTGTTCGTGGTGGACGCCTCCGGGTCGATGGCCGCCCGGCAGCGGATGACCACCGTCAAGGGCGCGGTGCTGTCGCTGCTGATGGACGCCTATCAGCGCCGCGACAAGATCGGCATGATCACCTTCCGGGGCGCGGGTGCCGAGCTGGCGCTGCCGCCCACCTCCTCGGTGGAGGTCGGCGCGGCCCGACTGGAGTCGCTGCCCACCGGCGGGCGGACCCCGCTGGCCGCCGGCCTGCTCCGCGCGCACGAGGTGCTGCGGGTGGAGCGGCTGCGCGACCCGAGCCGGCGCCCGCTGCTGGTCGTGGTGACCGACGGCCGGGCCACCGGCGGGCGGGACGCGCTCGCCCGCTCGCACCGCGCGGCCGCGCTGTTCGCGGCGCAGGGCACGGCGAGCGTGGTGCTGGACTGCGAGTCCGGCCCGGTCCGCCTGGGCCTGGCCCGCACCCTGGCCGGGCTGCTCGGCGGCACCGCCGTCGGCCTGGACGAGCTGCGCGCCGAGGGCGTGGCCTCGCTCGTCCGCGAGAGCCGGTCCGACAACCGTTCTGCGAACCGTGCAACCACCGCGATGCGAAAGGCGGCCTGAGCCGACATGCCCAAGGGTGTCCCCGAGAGCGTCCCCGACGACGGCCTGACGACCCGTCAGCGCCGCACACTGCCGATCACCGCCGTGCACACCGGCCCCGGCAAGGGCAAGTCCACGGCCGCGTTCGGCATGGCGCTGCGGGCCTGGAACCAGGGCTGGCCGGTCGGGGTGTTCCAGTTCGTGAAGTCCGCCAAGTGGAAGGTCGGCGAGGAGAACGCGCTGCGCGTGCTCGGCGCCTCCGGCGAGGGCGGCACCGTCGACTGGCACAAGATGGGCTCCGGCTGGTCCTGGATCCAGCGCTCCGCCGAGCAGGAGATGTCCAGCGAGGAGGCGGCCAAGGAGGGCTGGGAGCAGGTCAAGCGGGACCTCGCGGCCGAGACCTACCGCTTCTACGTGCTGGACGAGTTCACCTACCCGATGCACTGGGGGTGGGTCGACCCGGACGAGGTGGTGGCCGTGCTCAAGGACCGTCCGGGCAGTCAGCACGTCGTCATCACCGGCCGGTACGCGCCCGAGGCGCTGACCGGATTCGCCGACCTGGTCACCGAGATGACCAAGGTCAAGCACCCCATGGACGCCGGCCGCAAGGGCCAGCGCGGTATCGAGTGGTAGGCCGTTGAGCACCGTCCCCCGCCTCGTCGTCGCCGCGCCCTCCTCGGGCGCCGGCAAGACCACCGTCGCCACCGGCCTGATCGCGGCGCTCGCCGCGCGCGGGCTGGCGGTGTCGCCGCACAAGGTCGGCCCCGACTACATCGACCCGGGCTACCACGCACTCGCCGCCGGGCGCCCGGGCCGCAACCTGGACGCCTTCCTGTGCGGGCCGGAGCGGATCGCACCGCTGTTCCTGCACGGCGCGGCGGGGGCGGACGTCGCGGTGGTCGAGGGGGTCATGGGCCTGTTCGACGGGGCCTCCGGGCGCGGGGAGCTGGCCTCCACCGCGCACGTCTCCAAGCTGCTGCGGGCGCCGGTGGTGCTGGTGGTGGACGGCTCCTCGCAGTCCCGCTCGGTGGCCGCGCTGGTGCACGGCTTCGCCTCCTGGGACCCGCAGGTGCGGCTCGCCGGGGTGATCCTCAACCGGGTCGCCTCCGACCGGCACGAGCAGCTCCTGCGCGAGGCCCTGGAGGAGGGCTCCGGCGTGCCGGTGCTGGGCGCGCTGCGCCGCTCCGCGGCGGTCGCCACGCCGTCCCGCCACCTCGGGCTGATCCCGGCGGTGGAGCGCTCGGCGGAGGCCCTGCGGGCGGTCGCCGACATGGGTGAACTGGTGGCCTCCTCGGTCGACCTGGACGCCCTGCTCGAACTCGCCCGGACGGCGCCGGACCTGGACGCCGAACCGTGGGACCCGTCGGCCGAGGTCACCCCGGTGGCCGGCCGGCCGCGGATCGCGGTGGCGGGCGGCGCGGCCTTCTCCTTCTCGTACGCCGAGAACGCCGAACTGCTCGGCGCGGCGGGCGCGGAGGTGGTCCCGTTCGACCCGCTGCACGCCTCGTCGCTGCCCGAGGGCACGGCCGGCCTGGTGATCGGCGGCGGCTTCCCGGAGCTGTACGTACGCGAGTTGAGCGGCAACGCCGAACTTCGCGCCGCCATCGCCAGGTTCGCCGCCGCGGGCGGGCCGATCGCCGCCGAGTGCGCCGGACTGCTCTACCTGGGGCGGGAGTTGGACGGCCTGCCGATGTGCGGCGTGCTGGCCACCGACGCCCGGATGACCGAGCGGCTCACCCTCGGCTACCGGGAGGCGGTCGCCCTGCACGACTCGCCGCTGGGCCCGGCCGGCACCAGGCTGCGCGGCCACGAGTTCCACCGCACGGTCTGCGAACCCGGAGCGGGCGAACTCCCGGCCTGGGGCTGGCGCCTTCCCACCGGCCCCCGCACCGAGGGCTTCGCGGGCGGCAACGTGCACGCCTCCTACCTGCACCTGCACTGGGCGGGCGCACCGGCGCTGGCGTCCTCCTTCACGGCCGCGGCGGCGAACTTCGCGACCGGGGCGGGCTTCGCGGCGGGAACGGGCTTCACGGCGGGAGCCGCCGGAGTCGCGCAGTCCACGGCTCGTCCCGTCCCCTGGGGCGCCCCCGGATAACGCGGCGACGCCGTGGGGTGTGCGGCCATAGGCTCCGCCCATGCATGTGATCGTTCTCAACGGCGGGTCCAGCTCCGGCAAGTCGAGCATCGCCCGGCGCCTGCAGGAACTGCTGCCGGACCCGTGGCTGCACCTCGGCACGGACACCATGGTCGACGCGCTGCCGGCGTCGTTGCGCGACGGCGGCGAGGGGATCGGCGGACTGGAGGGCGGGAACGGGACGGTCGAGGTCGGCCCGGTCTTCGCCGCGCTGGACGCCGCCTGGACGCTCGGGGTGGCGGCGATGGCCCGGGCCGGGGCGCGGATCGTGGTGGACGAGGTGTTCCTCGGCGGCGCCGCTTCGCAGGCCCGGTGGCGGGCGGCGCTGGAGGGTCTCGACGTGCTCTGGGTCGGGGTGCACTGCGATCCTGCGGTGGCCGCGGCGCGAGAGGCCGCGCGCGGCGACCGGGTGGCCGGGATGGCCGCCGCGCAGGCCTCGGCGGTGCACCAGGGCGTCGCCTACGACCTGGTCGTCGACACCTCGCGGGCCTCGGTGGACGACTGCGCCCGGCTCGTCGCCGGGCGGGTGGCGTCCGGCGGTTGAGCCGCCACCGGCCGGACCCTGTCGTACGCGGCCGCGCCCCGTCGTGCCCGGCCGCACCCCGTGGTCCGGGACCGCACCCCGTCGCCCGGGGCGCCGGACCCGGGGGGCCCGCCGGGCGCTGCTCCGGACCGCCGCCAGCGCCGCGGTATCCCGGGCCTACCGGTCGAGCAGCACGGCGAGGTAGCGGTCGATCTCCTCGCGCAGCTCCTCGGGCATCGGCACGTGCCAGTGCCCGCTGCCGGCCGTCGCGTTGAACAGCACGCCGTCGCACCAGCGGATCAACCGGCGGGAGTCCCCCGTCGGGTCGCTCGAACCGGAGGCGGCGAGCAGCTCGGCGGCGCGCTGGGCGAAGCGCGCGCCCAAACGGTCGTAGAGAGAGCGCAGTTCGGGCCTGCGGGTGGCCTCCAGGGCGAGCTCCAGGCGGGCCAGGGTGATCCGGCGGCCGCCCGTGAGCGCCTGGAAGAGCACCTCGGCGCCGACCTCGGCCAGCAGCTCGCGCGGCGGGACGGCGGCCGCCGGCAGCTCGCCCTCGACGAGGACCGGGTAGTCGGCGGTCTCCCGCTCGACGATCCGGGTGAGCACGAGCTCCAGCAGGGCGGACCTGGTCCGGGCGAGGTTGGAGGTCGAGCCGGCGGGCAGGCCGGACGCGTCGTCCACGGCGCGGTGGGTGAGCCCGCGCAGGCCGGCGTCGGCGATCAGATCGATGGCGGCGTCGGCGATCAGGGTCGGGCGCGGGGGTGTCATGGGTCCGATCATGGCCTTTCCGGAGAGGCTCCCCCAACTCACTACAGCCGTAGTTTACGGCTCACTACATGTGTAGTACCGTTTCGAGCGCTGGACACTACATCTGTAGTGGCCAGAGCGCGCGAGAAGAGGAGCCCCGTCATGGGCCTGCACCAGGCGATCGTCATCGGCGGCGGCATCGGTGGCCTCGCCGCCGCCCTCGCCCTCCACCGACAGGGCGTCCCCGTCCGCGCCCACGAGCGCGCCGACTCCCTCGAACCCGTCGGCGCCGGACTCGCCCTGGCCCCCAACGCCCTGCGCTGCCTCGACCGGCTCGGCATCGGCGGGCACCTGCGCGCCCTCGCCACCCCGCACCCCGCCGTCGGCCTGCGCCACCCCTCCGGCCGCTGGCTCGTCCGCACCAGCACGTCCGCCTTCGAGGCCCGCTTCGGCGACACCATCGCCGCCGTCGCCCGCGCCGACGTCATCACCGCCCTGGTCGACGCGCTCCCGGAGGGCACCGTCCGCACCGGCTCGCCCGCCACCCTCGTCACCCCCGGCAGCGCGACCGGGCCCGCCGTCGTCCGCACCGCCGACGGGGAGGAGACGGCCGACCTGGTCGTCGCCGCCGACGGCATCCACTCCGCGACCCGGAGCCTGCTCTTCCCCCGGCACCCCGGCCCCCGCTACAGCGGATTCACCACCTGGCGCACCATCGTCACCCCCGGCCGCCTCCCGGCCGCCGCCGGCGAGGTGTGGGGCCGCGGGAAGCTCACCGGGATCGTCCCGCTCGCCGACGGCCGGGTCTACGTGTACGGCGCCGCCCTCGCCCCGGCCGGCGAACGGGCCGCCGACGGGGACGAGCGGGCCGAACTCCTGCGCCGGTACGGCGACTGGTGCGCCCCCGTACCGCAACTGTTCGCCCTGGCCGAGCCCGAGCGAGTCCTGCGCCACGACGTCCTGGACCTCGCCGACCCGCTACCCGCCCACCACCACGGCCGGGTCGCCCTTCTCGGCGACGCCGCCCACGCGATGTGCCCCTTCCAGGGCCAGGGCGCCTGCCAGGCCATCGAGGACGCCCTCGTCCTGGCCTCCCTGCTCACCCCCGGCACCGACCCCGCCGCTGCCCTGCCCGCCTACACCGCCGCCCGGCTCCCCCGCACCACCGCCGTCGTCGCCGGCTCCCGCCGCATCGGCGACCTCGTCGCCCTCCGCTCCCCCGCCGCCACCTTCCTGCGCACCACCGCCCTCACCCTCGCCGGTCTCCTCCCCGCCCGCGCCCTGCTGAGCCGCGCGGCCCGGACGTACAACTGGCGGCCGCCGACCCCGGGCGGGGCGGCGTAAGGGGACCCGCCCTCCGCCGAGCACGTCCTCCGAGCACGTCCGCCGCGACTCTCGGAGCCGCGGCCGGGGGCGACCGGGCGCGGGGCCGGGCGCGGACGGTCCGGGCGGCCGTCAGGCGAGCTTGCCGAAGGTGCCGTCCAGCGGGTCGGACCGGTGGCAGGTGACACAGCGCAGCCGGGTGTAGATCGCCACCGCGCCCATGAAGACGTCCTCGCGCCCGTCGGCCGGGGACTCGGAGGAGGCCGGCTCCCCGCAGTCCAGGCAGACGCGGCGGGGGCGGGCGGCGACCGAGCAGGCGCGGCAGATCAGGTGGGTCGGGTGTTCCGCGTGCACGACGACGGGCTGGGGGCCGCCGTACAGCAGGTGGTCGCACCAGGTGCAGGACTCGTCCTGCTGGGCCGCCAGCATCCGGGCCCGGGTCTCCTGCTGCCACTTCGCCGCGTGCTGCAACGGCACCCGGACGGGCGGTCCCCACCCGGAGGCGGTGAGCCACCGGGCGCCCTCCGCGCCGGCGGCCCGCAGCTGGTCGTCGACGGCGATGTCCCTGGGCGTCTTCTCGTTCATCGGGGCCTCTCCTCCGCTGGGCTTCCGCAGAGGACAACGCGGCCGGGACACCGCCGGACACGCGGCCCGGCGTGCCCGGCCCCGGTTCAGAGGAGCGGCTCGGTGTCCCCGTGCGCGATGAGCAGCTTGCGCAGCAGGGCGTCGAGCCGGGTGCGCTCGTCCGCGTCGAGGGCCGAGAGGATGCGCTCCTCGTTGCCGACGTGGCCGGCCAGGGCGCCGTCGATCAGCTCCTTGCCGGCCGGGGTGAGGCGGACCAGGACGGCGCGGCGGTCGCCCGGGCACGGGTTGCGCTCGACCAGGCCCTTGGCGGACAGCCGGTCGACCCGGTTGGTGATGGCGCCGGAGGTGACCATCGCGGACTTGAGCAGTGCGCGGGCGTTGAGCTCGTACGGCTCGCCGGAGCGGCGCAGGGTGGCCAGCACGTCGAACTCGGAGGAGTCCAGGCCGCAGGCGGTGAAGTACTCGCGCAGGGCGTTGTCGACCCGGACGTTGAGCCGTCGCAGCCGGCCGATCAGGGCCATGGGCCCGGCGTCCAGGTCGGGGCGGGCCCGGGCCCACTGCTCGACGATGTCGTCCACGGTGTCGCGCTGCTGCATGTCCGCCGCCCTCCCGGAGCCGCCTGTCCGAAGCCTTTCGTCCAACGCAGATATCTTAACATTCACATACTTGACGTTCTCCGATTCCAGGCGTAGAAAGTATCTCAACGTTCAGATAATCAACGTTCAGGGGGACGTCATGGCCGTCATGGACCGCAAGCGCGCGGGGATCGCCGTCACCGCCGCACTCGCCCCGGCCGCGTGGGGCACCACCTACCTCGTCACCACCCAGCTGCTGCCCGAGGGCCGCCCGCTGCTGCTCGCCGCCCTGCGCGCCCTCCCGGCCGGACTGCTCCTGCTACTGATCGGCCGCCGACTTCCCAAGGGGCGCTGGTGGGGGCGCGCGGCCGCACTCGGGATGCTCAACATCGGGCTGTTCTTCCCGCTGATGTTCGTCGGCGCGTACCGCCTGCCCGGCGGCGTCGCCGCCACCATCGGGGCGATCCAACCGCTGCTCGTCGCCGGGTTCTCGATCGGCGTGCTGCGGGTGCGGCCCGGACGGCGGGCGGTGATCGCGGGACTGGTCGGGGTCGGCGGAGTGGCCCTGCTGGTGCTCAAGAGCGGGGCCCGGCTGGACGGCGTCGGCATCGCCTCGATGGTCGCCGGGATCTCCCTGATGGCCATGGGCACCGTCCTCACCCGCCGCTGGGGCCGCCCCGAGGGCGCCACCCTGCTCGACCTCACCGCCTGGCAGCTCCTGGCCGGCTCGGTCTTCCTCGTGCCGCTCGCCGCCGTGGTCGAGGGCGCGCCGCCCGCCCTGAGCGCCGCCAACCTGGCCGGCTTCGCCTACCTCGGCCTGTTCGGCACCGCGCTCGGCTACTTCCTCTGGTTCCGCGGCATCGAGCACCTCGGCGCCGGCCCGGCCTCCTTCCTCGGCCTGATCAACCCGGTCGTCGCCACCCTCGGCGGCCTCGTCGTCCTCGGCCAGACCCTCACCCCCTGGCAGCTCCTCGGCCTTCTCCTCGCCCTCGCCGCCATGCTCGTCGGCCAGGCCCCCGGCCGCCGCACCCCCGCCCCCGCCCCGGCATCGGCACCGGCCACCGCGCCCACCCCCCAGCCCGAACCGGCCACCGCCCGCTGACCGGGCTCCTCCCCAAGGCCGGCATCTCCCTGAACGCCTGCGCCCCGCCGTCCCGGCGGGGCGCAGGCGTATTCGGCGGGCGGCGAGCGATGACGGACGGGCCGCGCGGACGGCGGAACCCGGACCCCGGTCGGCGGGTCAGCCGGTGGCGCGGATGTAGATGTCGGCGGCGCCGGGCAGGCCGCCGGGGATGGTGGCGACGTAGATGCGGCGCGCGCTGGGGAGGACTAAGGGCAGGTCGGTGGGGTCGGGTCTGAACATGTGAGAACACGTCCTGG